>JBDGVS010000066.1:569-21009 GCA_039585535.1 Gemmatimonadota bacterium
CGATGTGTCATTTGGAGGCGGCGATACTCCGAAGCCTGAGGCCGAGACATCTTCTCTTTCTATGTGTCGCCAACTCGGCCCGAAGTCAGCTTGCCGAGGGCCTGGCTCGCGCTATGGCACCCGACGGGATGATGATTTCATCCGCCGGTTCGGTGCCCACGCAAGTCCGTCCTCAGGCGATCGAGGCGCTGGCGGAGCACGGGATCGACATCGCTCACCACCGGTCGACGCGGATCGACGAGGTCGAGCGTCCGGTCGACGCGGTGATCACGCTTTGCGCAGAGGAGGTCTGTCCGGTGTGGCTTGGGAAGGCCTGGCGTCTCCACTGGGGCCTGCCCGATCCGGCGGGTGTCAGTGAGAATCCAGAAGAGGAGATGGGAGCCTTTCGGGACGTTCGTGACGAGCTAATACGCCGCTTCGAGGTTCTGTTCGGTTAGTTTCTCTCCATGAACGCACCGCGAGCCGCGAAGCGGATTCTGTGGGTCGACGACGAAATCGATCTACTTCGGCCGCACCTGCTCTTCCTGCAGGCGCGAGGCTACCACGTGGATGCCATCTCCAACGGCGATGACGCCCTGGAGTTGATCCGCAACGCGCCGTACGACCTCGTGCTCCTCGATGAGCAGATGCCGGGACGGACAGGCTTCGAGGTGCTGCAGGTCATGCGTCGTGCCGATCCGCACCAGCGGGTTGTCATGGTGACGAAGTCCGAAGAGGACCGGACCATGACCGAGGCGATCGGGCGTCGCGTCGACGACTATCTCGTGAAACCCACCTCGCCCCGTCAGGTCCTTTCCGTCGTAACGCGAATTCTCGAAGGCTCGTCTATTCGACAGCAGCGAGCAGCGCAGGACTTCGCCGGTCGATTCGGCGAACTGTCTCGGGAGGCACAGAGCGCTGCGACCGCAGATGAGTTCGCCGCGGTCTACACCGAAATGGTCGACTGGCAGCTACGACTGGGCCAGGCAGGTGAGGCCGGCCTGCTGGACACGGTTCACGCACTCCTCGTCGATCTTCGCCGCTCCTTCGGTGACTGGGTCATGCGGGAGTATCCTCGCTGGATGGAGGACTCTGAAGACCGGCCCAGGCTCTCCGTCGATGTGGTCCGCGATTTTCTTGTGCCCCGACTCGGTGCCGATCCGGTCTACTTCGTGGTGCTCGACTGCATGCGACTCGACCAGTGGCGGGCGATGGCTCCACTGCTCGCCGAGTACTTCGAGGTAGAGGAGAGCTACCACTACTCGATCCTGCCCACCGCCACCCCCTATGCGCGGAACGCGATCTTCAGCGGACAGTATCCCGACCAGATCGCACGGGATCGACCTTCCTGGTGGGACGCATCGGATGACGAAGGGAGTCTGAACACCTTCGAGGACGAACTGCTCGTCGAACAGCTCAAGCGTCTGACGGGCAGGGACGTCCCCGTCCACTACGAGAAGATCTTCTCCGACCGTCAGGGCGAGCAGGTGCGAGGCCGGGTGAATTCGGCTTTGAAGCAGGAGGGCACCGTTGTTGCGCTCGTCTTCAACTTCGTGGATCTGATGACGCACGGTCGTTCCGAGTCACCGATCCTCATGGAGGTCGCGCGCGACGAGGCGGCACTCCGTGATCTCACGCGGGCCTGGTTCGAACGCTCGACGGCCTTCGATGTTCTGCGTGAGGCCGCGCGCCGCGGTCACAAGGTCATCCTCACGACGGACCACGGCTCGATCCTCTGTCAGCACCCCTCCACGGTATTCGCCCGGAAGGATGCGACGAGCAATCTGCGCTACAAGTTCGGGCAGGATCTCCGCGCCGAGGACAGCTCGACGGCGTTCCTCACGCGAAAAGAAGGTGAGCTGAGACTGCCCGCAGGGAAGCTCGGCATGTCCTACCTCGTGGCGCTCGAGGACTACTTCTTCGTCTATCCGACGAAGCTCCGGGAGTACCAGGCCCGGTATCGGAATTCGTTCCTGCACGGCGGTATCAGTCCCGAAGAGATGATCGTGCCGGTCGCGACGCTCACTCCGCGACCGTAGCCCGCCAGGGAATCATGTTGCACCGCCGCCTCCTGGTTTTCCTGCGACCGCACACGGCCCCCGTAGTGCTCGCGGTCATCGCCTCCGCCATCTACGCGGTGTTCGACGCGCTGACCTACGTCCTCCTGATTCCGTTCATGGAGGCACTCTTCGTGAGCGGCGGGGGTGGTGGCGGCTCGACGAGTGCATCCGCGATGCAACGTGTCCTGGATGCGTCGGTGTATCGATGGGTCGACCTGTCCGGCGACCCGCTGGTGGCGATCAATCGCATCATCGTGCTGCTCATGATGGTGTTCGCCGTGAAGAACGTTTTCGCCTTCGCGCGCACCTACCTGCTGGCGCGCGCCGAACAGGGGGTGAATCGCGACCTTCGCGACACCGTGTACGACCATCTGGTGAGCCTCGATCTCGGCTTTTTCGGGCGGACGCGTACAGGTCAGATCGTGAGTCGACTGACGACGGAGATCGAGCAGCTACGCATGCTGGTCACCCGTGAGGCTTCGAAGTTGATCTCGTCGGTGTTCGAATTCGTGGTCGCCCTGATGGCGATGCTCCTGATTTCCTGGAAACTCACCGTGGCGGCTTTTGTCGTGATCCCGGCCGCGATGGGCATCTGGGGACCACTCGTGAACGTGCTGCGTCGTCGTGACCGACGGGTGCTTCACCTCGGGGGGGAGGTCAACTCCCATCTGTTCGAGACGCTGGCCGGGATCCGTCTGGTCAAATCGTCATCGGCCGAAGATCGAGAGCGAGCACGCTTCCAGCTGCTCACCAGTGAGTACTACAGTCAGTTCTTGAGGGCTGAGGTTGCCCGCGCATTTGCTGCTCCTCTTACGGAGATCCTGGCTGCCGTAGGGACGGTGGTGCTGCTCTGGTACGGCGCCCGCCTGGTTGTCGGAGGCGAGGTCTCGGGTGCGCAGTTCGTCGGCTTCATCGGGCTGTCTCTCAAGCTGTACTCGCCTGTGAAGGCGGCGGCCAAGTTCCCGGCGGTCGCCCAGCCGGGCCTCATCGCGGCGGAGCGCATCTTCGAATTTCTGGACGCTCCGGTGGAGATCGATGACCGTCCGGACGCGGCTCCGCTCCCGACGCTCGAACGAGATGTCGCTTTCGACGATGTGACCTTCGCATACGGAGAGGAGGGGTCGCCGGCGCTGGCGAACGTCTCCTTCACCGTTCCGAAGGGCTCGGTGCTGGCGCTCGTCGGGCCGAGTGGGGCGGGTAAGAGCACGATTGTGGACGTCCTCAGTCGTTTCTTCGAGGTCCAGGCGGGTGCGGTGCGTGTCGACGGGCACGATATCCGCGATGTACGGGTCTCGGACCTTCGCGGCCTGATGGGGATCGTCTCGCAGGAGACCGTTCTCTTTCACGACACGGTGTGGGCGAACATCGCATACGGACGGCCAGAAGCCACGCTCGAACAGGTCCAGGCAGCGGCCCGTGCTGCCAACGCGCACGACTTCATCGAGAAGATGAGCGATGGGTATGAGACCGTCGTGGGGGAGCGTGGCGTTGAGTTGTCAGGTGGCCAGCGCCAGCGTATCGCGATCGCTCGGGCGCTGCTGCGCGATCCTCCGATCCTGATCTTCGACGAGGCCACGAGCGCCCTCGATACCGAGTCCGAGCGTCTGATTCAGGATGCGATCGAGCGACTGCTCGAGGGTCGCACCGTATTCGTCGTCGCTCACCGTCTGTCCACCGTTCAGCGAGCGGACCAGATCCTCGTTCTGGATGAGGGACGGATCGTAGAGCGCGGCACTCACGCATCGCTGCTCGCCGCTGATGGTCGGTATCGGCGCCTGCACGACCTTCAGTTTCAGGGATGACCGGGACCCGCACCCAGGCACCGGAGCCAGTCCCGCTCAGTCACCGGCTTTCCTACGCGCTCTACCGCCTGCTTCGAACCGTGCTCTCCGCGCTTCCGCTGGAGGTCGCCGTCGGACTCGGAGGCCTGCTCGGTTGGTTTGCAGGCGCCGTGCTGCGAATCAGGCGCGGGATCGTCGAGGAGAATCTCGCCCGGGCGTTCCCAGACGAGTCGGCCGCCTGGCGACGCCGGGTCGCCATTGATTCTTATCGCCACCTGGGCCGTGAAGGCGTCATCACCTTTCGACTCGGGGACGCGACGGCGGAAGAGGTGCGGGGGATGATCGAGATCGAGGGTCTCGACGACTTCAGGGAGGCGTTCGAGCAGGAGAAGGGCGTCGTTCTGGTGACCGGTCACGTTGGGAACTGGGAGATCGGCAGTGCCTCACTGGCTGCGCACGGCTTTCCGATCGACGCGGTCGCCCACCGGCAGAAAAACCGGCGCTTCGACGAGGATCTGCGTGAGACACGAGGTCGACTGGGAATGCAGATCATACCTCGTGACGAGGCGCCGCGGCGCGGACTGCGATCCCTGCGTCAACACCGAGTGCTGGGTCTGGTCGCGGACCAGAATGTGTCGTCGGCGGGGATTTTCGTGGACTTCTTCGGGGTGCCGGCTTCGTCGGCGCGTGGGCCGGCCGTTTTCGCACTTCGCACGGGAGCACCCCTCTGGCTGGGAGCTGCGATCCGCTCCGGCGTCACTTCTCCGCGCTATCATGGCTTCGTGCGGCCTTTGGACGTCACGATCGACGAAGACGGGGATCCGGACGAGAATGTTCTTCGCATGACCCGGGCGATTGCGGCGGGCCTGGAGGAGACGATTCGATCGGCTCCCGAGCAATATTTCTGGCTCCACCGAAGGTGGAAGACGCGCCCGCCCGACGAGTCCTCAGCGCATGCGTCCGCCTCGTCGAACTCTCAGGCAGGGTAGAGGTCGAGCAGCTCGCACGCGTTCCTCGTGACCTCGCTAACCGAGAGAAGCTCCATGCATGTGTACGCCCCACCGCAAATCATTGGGCGGTCCGCGGCCTTGCAAGGAAAACACGGTAGCTCCCGGGCGCATACCATCCGCGACATCGGCGTCGGTGCGCGCGTATATCCCTGCGGACCGAAGACGCATACGGCGGGTCGACGAAATGCGTGAGCCGCGTGGGTCAGTGCCGTGTCCACGCCCACGACCAGCCCTGCCGACCCCGCGACAGCGACGGCCTCGGCGAGTGACGTTCGTCCGACCAGATCCGCGATGCCCGGGTCCGCGGCGAGGATTCGATCGGCCGCCTCCCGGTCGGCCGGGCCACCTGCCAGAACGACCGGCAACCCGGTGCGTGCCCGCAAGGCGAGGCTGAGCTCTGGCCACCGCCTCTCGACCCAGTGCTTCCAGGGTCGAGTCGTGAATGGCACGAGCAGGATGAAGGGTCCATCGATGCCCGCGGCGCGAAGGCGCTCGGTCGCACCGTCGCGTGCCTCTGGAGTCAGCCGGAGGTCGAGTGCCCACTCGGAGGTGTCGAGTCCGAGCCATTCGGCCATCAGCTTCGGTTCGGCGCTCATCTCTTCGATGAATCGCCCCGTCGGGAAGCGATGGGTGGCGAGGACGCCGCTGGCCTCCTGGGGGCCGAGGCTCACGCGTACCCGTGCGCCGGAAAACCACGATACGAGGCCGCTCCGCAACAGGCCCTGCATGTCGATCGTCAGGTCTGGTCGGGTGGCACGCAGACGCTTCCGAAACGTGAGAAAGGCCCGCCAGAGGTCTCCGTAGCTGCGCTTCGCCGCCATGCTCTTCCACGCCGGCCGGTCCCAGACGATCACGTCGTCGAGATCGGGGTGGTCCTGGACGACGTCTTTCGACTTCGGCTCGACGACCCAGGTCAGGCGGGCCTCCGGATACTTCCGACGGAGCGCCTTCACGATGGGCGTCGCGAACATCACGTCACCCCGTGCGCTCAGGCGTACGACGAGTACCGACCGGACGTCGGTCGGGAGACGAGGGAGGCGGGGAAGATCTCCGCCAGATCGGGAAGCAGGCACCACGCAGCCGAGCGAAGGAGGGGGCAAACCGGCCCGAAGATTGTAACATCTAGGCCGTGAGCCGCCCCACTCCGCTTCCCAACGCGCTGGACGCGTTCTACGCGGCGATCCTCCTCGTGGGGTCGCCGGTGCTGGCCTATCGTCTGATCCGCACCGGGAAGTGGCGCACCGACTGGCGGGGCAGGCTGGGGCACACGGCGCCGATCGCCGCCGATTCTCGGCCTACGGTGCTTCTTCACGGCGTGAGCGTCGGCGAGGCCGCTGCAGCTGCTGCGCTGGTTGATTCGCTCAGCGATCCAAAGGGAGCTGACCCCGTCCGCGTAGTAGTGAGCGCAACGACAGACACCGGTCTGGCGCGGGCACAGGCACTATACGGCGAGGCCCATCCGGTCACTCGTCACCCGCTGGATTTTTCGCGGTCGGTGAACCGCTTTCTCGACACGGTGAGGCCGGACGTGGTCGCGCTCATGGAGCTCGAGGTCTGGCCGAACTTCACCCGAGCCTGCCAGCGCCGTGGTATTCCCGTCGTGGTTGTGAACGGCCGGCTGAGCTCTGGAAGCTTCCGGGGATATCGCCGGGTCCGAGGCCTTGTCGCTCCCTCGTTTCGAAGGCTCGCAGGGGTGGCCGCCCAGACGGAGGAGTACGCCGAGCGTTTCCGCTTTCTGGGTGTGAATGGCGACAGCGTCACGGTGGCCGACTCCATGAAGTGGGACATCACCCTACCGCCGGGTATCGACGCCGCCGCTGAACGCCTCGGGACGGATCTCGGTGTGGACTCGAACAGGCCGCTCGTTGTGGCTGTCTCAACGGGCCCGGGAGAGGAACGGATGCTCCTGGAGGGCAAGCCGGAAGGAGTTCAGCTCATGGTCGTTCCCCGGAAGCCGGAGCGCTTCGAAGAAGTTGCTTCTCTCGGGCCGTGGGTGCGCCGTTCCTCGGCCGGCCCGCAGTCTCCTTCAGATCTCTTTCTGGTCGACACGATGGGCGAGGCCGAAGCGGCTACGGCACTGGCCGACGTCGTTGCGGTCGGACGTTCATGGAACGGGCTGGGCGCTTCGAACCCTGTGCCACCGGCCGCGCTGGGCAAGCCGGTGGTCGTCGGACCGGATCACGAGAATTTCCGCGAGATGGTCGAAGCCCTCGGCTCCGCAGGGGCGCTGCGTGTCGCTCCCGACCCCTGGACCGGGCTGCGTGCGGTCCTGGACGACGCGGCCCTGGCTGCACGAATGGCGTCGGCCGGGCCGGCGACCGTGGAGGCGCATCGTGGTGCCGCGGCCCGAAATGTCGCGCTGATTCGGTCGGTGCTCCGAGGAACCGCACCTCGTGCGCTAGGTTAGTACACGCCAACAACGACGCTCCTGCGGGTGGCTACGGCCGCCCTGAGAACAGGTTCTGAGTCCCGTGATCTTCGTCTGCATCCCGACCCACAACGAGGCCGACACGATCGGCGTTCTTCTCTGGAAGACGCGGAACGTGATGGGCGAATTCGGTCGTGACTATCGCATCGTTGTCCACGACGACGCGTCCTCTGATGAGACGGCCGAGGTGTTGCAGCGTTATCGACGCTCCGTGCCGCTGACGATCCTTCGCTCCGACACGCGCATGGGGTATGGCGGGTCGGTGGAGAAACTCCTGCGGCACGTGGTTGAGGAGGCGCCGTATCCCAAGCGGGATTGCGCGGTCGTCATTCAGGCGGACTTCTCGGAGTCTCCCTCTCACATCGTACCTCTCGTGAAGATCCTCGAAGGGGGGGCCGATATCGTCGCCGGCACGGCGACAGAGGAAACGGGGGAGGCTCCCAGCGGGAAACGTCTGGCACAGTGGGCTGTCTCTACCTTCCGTCGTGGTCTGATCAAGAACGCTCCGGTCTCGGATCCGTGCACCGGACTCCGGGCGTATCGGGCGATCGTCCTGAAGAAGGCGCTGCGCGACCGTCCTGAGAGTGATCGCCTGATCCGGTCGGACGGCTGGGCAGCGAACGTGGAGTTGCTGGGCTGTCTCGCCCCGCACGCCCGTCGAATTGCCGAGATCGAGTACGATTTGAGCTATGACCTCCAGGCCCGTCCTTCACGGTTCCGGCCGTGGCCTACCGTCCTGGGGATGATCAAGCTGCCCGGAGCGCTCTGGGCGTCAAAGGAGCCGGAGGCCGCATGATTACGAAGAGATCGATCCTCGCGCTGACTGCCTTCGTGATGGTGGCGGCCGTCGCTCCGGTGGGGCTCTCCGCTCAGGATGACCCGGTACGGGACATGAAGATCGATTCTCTGAAGCAGGTCTTCCCGCCGGTGACCGAGCCGGTGATTCTGACGGAGGCCGAGGTCCCGGTCGACCCGTTCGCGGCGAGGGCTCCGTTCGGGCCTGGCGAGCGACTCGTCTACAAGGTGAAGGTCGGTGTGTTCGGCGTCGGTGAGGGCTACATGTCGGTCGTCGGCGTGGGTGAGCACGAGGAGAATCCGGTCTACCAGATCCAGATGGAGATCGATGGAGGTCTCGGGCCTGCCAAGGTCGACGACACCTACCAGTCGTGGTTCGACGTCTCCACGCTCCAGACGTGGCGATATGCTCGGGATGTGAATCAGGTCGGCTATTCCAGCTATCGACACTGGGAGTTTCTTCCCGACCTCATGCGTTGGGAGCGACAGGACGTGGACCAGGGAGGGGAGCTGGGGTCGGCGCTGCCCATCGATGAGATCTCCTTCATCTACTTCGTGCGCACGCTGCCCCTCGAGGTCGGGAAGACGTACACCTTCAATCGGTACTTCAAAGAGGATGGCAACCCGGTCACCGTGCGTGTGGTCCGAAAGGATCGGCGTGAGACCGAGGGCGTCTGGTACAACACCATCGTCCTCGTTCCCGAGATCCGGACGGATGGCCTGTTCGGAGAGGGTGGTCAGGCGGAAATCCACCTCACTGACGACGAACGCCGAATTCCCGTGTACGTAAAGTCCGACATTCCGAAGTTTCCCGGTTCACTCACGCTGCACCTGCGGTCGATTCAGGAGGGCTATCCGCTCCATCCCGAGTCTCGGGCGGCGGCCATGGAAGGCCGCGCGCGGAGGGCAGCAGTGGCGGACACCGGCACGGGCCGCTGAGCCGGGGCGTGTCCTGATGCAGGACGCCTGCGCTCCGGAGTAGGTCGAACGCGCTCTGTCAGCTCAGCGCGGTGAACGAAGCTTCGATCGAAGCGCGCAGGAACGCGCGCACGGCTTCTGCCCGCTCGGACGGCGGCAGCGCGACTACCGCATCACCCGTGAGCACCGCGCCAGTCCACTCGCCCGTGCTCCAGGCGCCGACGTCCAGCGGAGGTAACGCCGTCGTCTCCGGCGATGGCCAGGGCGACACGTACCAGTACCAGGTCGAGATCCCCGCGCTCGCAGGCGCGAGTCCCACTCCAATCGTCTAGAACGCCCGACGCGTCGGACCGTTCCGAGACGACGGTCCTGATCATTTCTGCCGCACTCCCGTAGAGCGCTGCCAACGCGCCCAGCTCAGGGAGGATCGCGGTCGAAAAGCGGGCGCCATTCTGGAGTGGGTGTACGGGCAGGTCGTACTCTGGCCGCTCGAGGAGCGGCGGTGCTCCTCCGAAGTACGTGGCCGCAGCCAGCCCTATCCATTCGTGCGCCTCATCCAGACTCTCACCGGGCAGCGGTAGGACCGCTACCGACGCCCCCGTCCGATCCAGAATCATCAGGGTGAGGTCGCTGGGGCGAAGGGCTACACGTAGCGGGTATGGTGCTGCAAACGGGGCGCCTACGAAGGCAGACAGCTCCGCTGCCCACACGACGGCTCGATGGCTGTCATCCTCGGCAGCTTCGGCGAACGTCTGGGCCGCCGAGGCCAGCAACTGCGTCGCCCAGTGCAATTCGGCGGTGGCATCGATGAGATCGAGTGGCTCGAAGACGCCGAGCTCGGTCCATCGGGTGTCTGGTACCTCAGCTTCGGCCATGGGACGTCTCCATCGGATCGAGGAGGGCTACAGTGCGTCGTCGCCCTCGGGGTTCTCTCCGGAAAGGACCTCGCCGTCGGGGACTTCGAGAAGGTAAATGCCCGGTCCTTCGAGCGTGTTCCCCTTCACCCTCACACGGAACGTGTACTGGCCTGGCGTCGGAAAGATTACTCCTTCCATCGGCATGATGAGCTGGCTCCGAACCGGTGGCTGATCGGGTTCGGGACGATGGACCTCCGTCTCCCCTTCCACGGTCAGGGACGGACGACCCGCTTCGTCCTCGAGATCCGCCTTGAATAGAAAGCGCCCGTGGTCTTCTCGGTCCCACTCGATCACGAGGACCAGTACGAGGTGATCCTGCTGAGCCGGGAAACCGGGTGCAGAGAGATCATGAAAGACGCCGTGGACGTCGATCTTTCCGTCGGGCGTCTGACGCGCATCGGCGCAGACCGTAGAGAAGCGAAGTTGCATCGACCTAGTCGGTTGAGGTGCCCCAGCCGCCGCCGCCGGGCGACCGGATGCTGATTACGTCGCCGGCTTCGGCGAAGAACGTCGTCTTTCCCTTCAGTGGCGTCTCGGTTCCGTTTCGGATCAGGACGTTCTCGCCGGGCGCGCCGGGGGCGCCCCCACGTGCTCCACCCGGCCCAGTGGTACGCCGCTCGCAAAGGAGCGCGATTTGCGCCGCACCGAGCACCTGAAGATCACGGCGGAGTCCATCGCCACCACGGTACAGACCCGTCCCGCCGGTACCTCGTCGGATTCCGTATGCCGTGATCCGAAATGGGTAGGCGTGTTCGAGTGCCTCTATCGGGGTGTTGAGCGAGTTGGACATGTGCACGTGCACCGCGCTCAACCCATCACGCCCCGGGCCGGCACCCATCCCGCCGCCCACCGTCTCGTAGTACGCGAACGGCGTCCCGGAGCGTGGGTCGATGCCCCCGACGGTCGTGTTGTTCATCGTCCCCTGCGACATGGCCGGCATCATGTCCGGGAGTGCCTCGCCGAAGGCTTGCAGGAGAACGTCGGTGATCCGCTGACTCGTCTCGACGTTCCCGGCCGCAACCGATGCGGGCGGCCCGGCGTTCACGAGGCTGCGCTCGGGAAGGTGCAGTCGGACGGCCGACATAGAACCACCGCCGGCCGGAAGAGGTTCGTCCAGGATGGCTTCTACCACGCATCGCACAACGTAGCGGGCGGCTGACGAGGTGATCGCCGCCACGGCGTTGACCCCTCCCGGGACCTGAGGTGCTGTCCCTGCGAAGTCGATATCGACTTCGGACCCTGCGAGCGTCATCGTCGCACGGATGGGAATGGGTCCCGACCCGAAGCCGTCGTCCTCGATGAAGTCCTCGGCGCGATATGTCCCGTCGGGGATTTGAGCGAGGCCCGCCTCGACGAGTCGATCGGCATACCCGATCAGTGCATCCATCGCGCTGAGGGTGGGTCCCCTGCCACGACGTGCCACAATCTCGCGAAGGCGAGTCGCCCCCGTGTGGAGGGCCGCGACCTGGGCGTCGAGATCGCCAGCGCGTTCGACTGGTGTGCGCACGTTCACGAGGAGCGTGCGCCACAGGTCGTCGTTTCGTTCACCTCGTCGCCAGAGACGGACGGGCGGGATCCTGATGCCCTCCTCGAAGATCTCCCGAGCGAGAGGCATCGACCCTGGGGTCGAGCCCCCGACATCACTGTGGTGCGCACGCGAGGCGACATAGCCGAGCAGGTCGCCGTCGTCTCCGTGGACCGCGGCGATGAGTGTGATGTCCGGGAGGTGCGTCCCGCCTCGGAACGGATCGTTGAGGCAGACGATGTCGCCGGCGTCGAGTGTCCCGAGTTCGGCCAGTGCCGCCTCGACGCTCATCGGCATCGCACCGAGGTGCACCGGCATGTGATCACCGAGTGATACGGCCGCTCCGGTGGGGCTGAAGAGCGCGCAGGAGTAGTCGCGGCGCTCCTTGATGTTGGGTGAGAAGGAGGCTCGCTTCAGCGCGGCACCCATCTCTTCGGCGAGCGCGGTGAAGAGGTGTCGAAAGACCTCGAGTTCGACCGCGTCCGGAGCATCGTTCGATACCACGTCCGCTCCAGTTTATCTGAATTCAGTTCACGGTTAGGTTATACGGCTGAAGTTAAGACCACGACCCGGCGCGCTGAAGGCGCGCTAGCATAGACACTCGAAGGAGGACGACTTGTCCCACGAGAAGCTTCTGGATCGAGCGCGTGACGAGCTGTTCAGCCATGTACACCGCTGCGGAGTGCTCCAGGCTGCTGAAGACGACCAGCGCCACTGGATGGATGAGACGATTGACTACATCGGGGAGCGTTATCCCGATTTGACGGATGCCGACCTGCAGGGCCTGCACGCGATTGGAGTCCGGTTTTGCAAGCCTGCGATCGCACACGGCGCGGGTAGCACGGCCAAGACGCTGGAGGACGCGACGGTCGGCTAGCCGATCGTACGTTCTTTTCTGGAATACGGAGGCAGGGTGCATATCGCGCCCGGCCTCCGTTTTTCGTGCTCATCGCGAGATAGTTGACGAGTCGCACGATTTCGGTATAATTCCGCCCACTTTTTTGGCTAGCGATCTGAAGATTTGAATGGTGCAACGACCTCCGTCGTGTGCCAGGCGGACGCGAACAGGGGGCAGGGTCTTGGGCGACGTGTTGCAGCTGGACATCGATAAGCAACTGCTCAAGCAGTTCTACGCAGGGCATCAGATCGCCTCGCCGAACGGCGGCTTCCTGATGCTCCTCGGCGTGCGCGCGACGGATGATGGCTCCGCTGTCGCAATCTTCGAGTGCAGTGTTTCTTCACTCCGCTATGAGATGAAGATCCCCAAGGCGACCCGGACCGAACGCAAGGCCGTCAAGGAAGTGTTAGACGCAGGCGACGACCCGAACTGTCCGCGCCACGGCTACGGGGTACGCCTCGTGCGTGCCGGCCGAGAGCTCGTCTGTGCCAGCTGCGGGATCTCATACGGCAAGGCCTGAGCCCCTCAGGAATGGTGTGGCAGCGGCGTTCAGCGGCTGTCGTGGCAGTCTGGTAAGCCTTCTGCGGCCGCATTACGTTTTGGGCGAATCCCGCAGCCTTGGCTCGATCCGTTCCTACGGTCGTCCGAGGTGCCTCCGACTCCGGTAGAGATTTCTATGCCCGAAGGGTTCCTCAGTTCAGAGGAATACGACGAGCAGGCACACAAGCTCTACAACGACGGCGACTACGACGGGGCCCTCGAGATGTTGAAAGAGGGCCTTACGCTCTATCCCAACGCCGTCGAACTCTATATCGGGCTCGGGTACGCACGGCTGAAGACGCGCTCGTCGGCATGGGCGAGACACTCCTCAGGTTCGGCGAGCGAGAGGAAGCGCTCCGACACTTCGATACCGTCGCATCGATGGGATTCGACGACGACATCGAGCTCATGCTCACCATGGGGCGGGCGCTCTATCGCTCGGCGATGTACGGCGAGTGCCGTGACGTTTTTGCCAAGGCTGCCGCGAGTCGGCCGGATAGCGCGGAGGCTGCCGCTTCACTGGGGTACGCTCTTCATCGACTCGGAGACGAGGTCGGCGCAGGAAGACAGATCCGTCGTGCGCTCCGACTCGACGCAGACCTTCATGAGGCCCGCGTCTATCTGGGGCATCTGCTTTACGACCGGGGAGATTGGGAAGGCTCGCTCAGAGAGCTCGAACGTGTCCCGCCGGTGGAGCATTGGGATCCGCTTGCGGTCTGGCGCCTGATGGAGCTCAAGCGCACCCTCTGGCATCTGGAGTCCGGCGATCCGCGTCTCTTGCCCTGGGAAGAGCGGCTGCGTGAGCTGGAGGATCTCGACGATCCGATCGATCGTCTGCTCGCCGACGTCGAATCCCGTATGGGTGCGGGTGATCCGGGAGCGTATTTCGACCCCAGCCAGCTCGAGCTGTTCGAGGGTGAGTCCGAATCCGACGCGGTGCAGGTCATTCGACTCTCGGATGGTCACTTGCTTCGTGGGCACTGGCCGGAGATTGTGCGCCAGATGCGAGACCATGCCGGTTTCTCGCACGAATCGTTGCAACAGTTCATGCGTCGCCTGGCGGAACGCTGGCACGAGCAGGAGGGCGTCGAGGTTCCCTTCGGGGATCCCGAGTCTTTCCTTCGCGCTGCGGTCGAGGCCGGCTTGATCCGACTCGAAGTCGAGGAGTAGCGGTAACGATGTCCGACCAGATCCTGGAGCGATTCCACCGTGCGCTCATAGAGGAAATCCAGACGCAGCGCCCGGAGTACCTCGTAGGTGCCTTCTCCGTCGCAGAGATCTATCAGCATCTCGTGCCGTATGGCTCGCACCGTGATCGGATCGGCGTCGAGATGAACGGCGACTACGAGGATGCTCTGATTCGCCTGCTCGCAGGGGAGGGGGGGTATCTGATTCTCGACTCCGAGCCGGCACTGCGCGATTTGCGGGCAGAGCTCGAGACTCCCCACCCGAACACCGGGCTGTATCGTGAGTTCGCGGCCGTCGACGTGCGACTGAATCAGGCGTACCTCGACCTCTCCTCGGCTACGATCGCCCAACTGCCAGACCTCGTGCGCGAGCTCGAGGCAGAAGACCCGGTGGCCATGGCGGCGCTCGCACCTTCCGAAGGAAACGCGGATCTCGGGATCGTACCTCCGGGGGTCGACATCTTCGGTGAGGGGCCTGGTGAACCAATGGCCGAGGTGCCTGTCTCCGCCGTCGATGGGACCACACAGGATGTCGGCGCTACTCTGGACGAGACGCCGCCCGTGGCCGCGCGGCCGCCGCTGGCGCCCGAATTCGTGGATGAACCCTCGAGTAGCGCTCCGGCGGTCGAAGTGGAGGCCGTCCACGGAGGTTGTCATCAGTGCGGTGGGGCTCTGCCCGAGCGCGATCAGCTGAACTTCTGCCCTTTCTGTGGTACCGACCTGACCGTGGTGCGGTGCGGTTCCTGTGGAGTGGAGCTGGAGACCGGGTGGCGGTTTTGTCCGTCGTGCGGGAGCGAGGCTGAGACCTGACGGAGCTGATGCGGGCAGCTGTTCTTGGTGGCCTGCTCCTGGCGGTGGTCGGGTGCCAGGCCCCTGATCCGGAGCTCATACCCGACGAGCGCCTGCAGGCCGAGCTCGGCCTGACGGAGAGGGATCGGGTCCATACGATCGAGCTGCGCACCGGGATCGGGGAAGTGGCCGAGCCCGACTCTCTCGCCCTTCCATCCGGTGACTTCGTTCAGTTCGTGTCGACTGACTGGCTTGTCCACGAGGTCCGTTTCGAGTTGGACTCGCTGGGCGCCGACGCACGTCGCTTCATGGAGGTCTCCGGTCAGCAGGCATCGCCCCCGCTACTTCAGCGCGATGCGCGCTTCGTGCTCACCTTCGAGGACGCTCCTCCGGGACGCTATCCATACCGCCTTGCCGGGAATCGAGCCGCCGGACGCGGAGTGATCGTCGTGCCTCCCCCGGGTGGCCGCTGATCCGCTGGCCCACGCTTCTCCTTACTCTGGCCACCGTTTTCGGCCGCCCCTCAACGCTCTGATATTTCATGCTTCGCATTGCGCTCATCCCAGGAGATGGCATCGGCGCCGAGGTGGTTCGAGAGGCTCGCCGGGTGCTCGAATGCCTCGCTCGTCTGGAGGGGATCGCTCTCGAGTTGAGCGATTGGGATCTGGGCGCCGATCGCTACCTCCGGGACGGTGTCACCATCACGGACGAGGAGTTCCGAGCCCTCGACGAGGATCACGACGCTGTCTTGCTGGGCGCCCTCGGCGACCCGCGTGTGCCCGGTAACGAGCACGCCAAGGACATTCTCCTCGGCATGCGTTTTCGGCTGGATCTCTATGTGAATTTCCGGCCCTGCGTCCTGCTGTCTCCGGAGTTGTCGCCTCTGCGTGACGTGCCTCCGTTCCGACTCGAGATCTTTCGAGAGAACACGGAGGGCGAGTACACCGGGATCGGTGGGGTCTTCAAGACAGGAACAGCTGACGAAATCGCGATCGAAGAGAACATTGCGACGAGGAAGGGCGTGGAGCGGATCATCCGTGCGGCCTTCGATTTCGCCTCCGATCGGGGTCGAGGTCGGGTCACGCTGGTCGACAAAGCCAACGCTATGCGACACGTCGGGGGGCTCTGGCGTCGCGTGTTTGCAGAGGTGGGGGAAGAGTTCGGCGAAATCGAACAGGACGCGATGTACGTCGACGCGATGGCCATGGATCTGGTTCGGCGTCCGGAGCGGTATGAGGTCATCGTTGCCCCGAATCTCTTCGGAGACATCGTCAGTGACCTCGCGGCGGAGATCACCGGTGGACTCGGCATGGCGCCTTCGGCGAACGTACATCCGGGCCGGAATGCGTTGTTCGAGCCGGTCCATGGATCGGCTCCCGACATTGCGGGCACAGGAAAGGCCAACCCATTGGGAGCCATTCGGTGCGTCGGCCTGATGCTCGATCACTTCGGCTACTCCGACGCGGCCGCGCGAATCGAGGACGGGGTCGTCGTGTCGATGAAGGAAGGATCCACGACGCCCGATCTGGGGGGCGGGCTTTCCACCGAAGAGGTGGGGAGCTGGATGGTAGAGCATCTCGAGGCGACGTACGCCTCGCATGAATGAACCTCGCACCGAGCGGGCCCGCCTCATGAGTGAACGACGCACCATTGGTCAGATTCTGATCAGCGCTGGCCGAATCACCGACGACGACGTCAATCGTGCGCTCGAACATCAGCGTGACAACGGAGGATACTTCGGTGAGGCACTGGTTGCTTCGGGCGTAGTGAACCAGGATGAGCTGGACTGGGGACTCGCTTCGCAATTCGACCTTCCGTACGTCTTTCCCGAAGCCGACTCGGTCGACCTCGAAGCCGCAGCCCTGGTGTCCGCGGACTGGGCGCTCGCGAATCTGACGCTTCCGATTTTGCGGACCGAAGGCTCCATCAAGGTCATCATCGACTCTCCGCTCAAAGTCGATCCGATTCGGGAGCTCGAAGAGCGGACCGGGCTCGAGGTCGAAGTTGCGCTCGCCTCGCCGGCGTCGATCCGTGACACGATCCGCGATGTGTTCGGTCGCCTTGGTGCAGCGGATCAGGACGAGTTGGTTCCCGTCGGGATGACCGAGATGCTCGACGAGGTGTTTCGAGTGGAATCGTCTCGCTTCGGAATCTCCGTGCGTGGTGCGAAGGCTTACGGTTGGTGGGATGATGATGGCGCCCTTCATCGTCGCCCTCTCTCCGGTGCCTGGAGCGGCGAGCTGGATCGGTTCCTGATGCCGAGCCCTTCGGAAATGACTGTCCGGTCTCTTCGGACGGAGTGGTCTGCGGACTTCCATCGGGCTGGCGGTGTGACCTCGGTGGTCGTCCGGTATCTCGCGGACGAGTCTGGCGCCGAATACGCGTTCGAGCCGCGGTCGACCGATCCTGCGCTGAACGATCGATTCGGAGAGGTCCCGGCCGAAGTGAGGACGGAGGTTCTGGCGCTCGCCAGGGCGGGCGATGCTCGTTTCGTCGTGCGGGTTCCTCCCGGCGCGGACGGCGCAGCGATTGTGCCGCATCTGCCGGCCCTGCTTCTAGATGCCTCGTGGCGAAGCATCTACGTGTTCGCTGGCGAGGGCTCCGGAGAGCATGAGACCTTCAGTCTCCGGCTGCACGACGATCCGGCCCGCTGGTCTGAAGACGTGACGTCACTACGGGCGTTTCACTTCGATGCCGTGAGCGTCGACGTGAACGACGACGTGAGTGCCGCTAAATCACTGCTGACCGCGGCCGGAGTGGTCTTCCTTCTCTGGTCTGGCTCGGACGAGGCGGCCGCAGGGATGGGAGTTCGCTGGGCGTTGACCATTGAAGAACGAGCGGAGGGTGGCCTTTCATGGTCGCTTGGTCCGTTGCACGGCTAAACGGAGATCTGAATGGCCCAGATTGATCAGTTCCTCAAGGTCCTCGTCGAACAGGGAGGATCCGACCTTCATCTCACGGTCGGATCGCCACCGATCATGCGCGTCCACGGGAATCTTCAGCGGATCAAGTTCCGTGAGATCTCGAATACGGACATGGAAGCGCTGGTCTACGAGATCATGGAGGAGGATTGGCGGATCAGCTTCGTCGATCGAATGGACTACGACTTCGCCTACGAGATCGAGGGGCTCGCGCGCTTCCGTGCCAACGTGTTCTGGCAGAGGAAGGGCATGGGATGTGTGCTGCGCACGATCCCGTCGAAGATCATGACCGCGGAGGATCTCGGGCTGCCGGAGGCGGTTCGGCGGATGTGCATGCTCACGAAGGGGCTGGTCCTCGTCACGGGCCCGACGGGTTCGGGAAAGAGCACGACGCTGGCTGCGATGGTGGACCTCATCAACAGCAGCCGCACCGATCACATCCTGACGATCGAGGACCCGATCGAGTTCGTGCATCCCAACAAGAAGGCGTTGGTCAATCAGAGAGAGATCCGTACCAACACCAAGAGCTTCGCGAACGCTCTTCGGGCCGCGCTGCGCGAGGACCCGGATGTGATCCTTGTCGGCGAGATGCGCGACAAGGAAACGATCGAGCTCGGCATTACAGCGGCCGAAACGGGCCACTTGGTCTTCGGCACCCTGCACACCAGTTCGGCGCCGAAGACCGTCGACCGCATCATCGATGTCTTCCCTGCCGAGGAGCAGGAGCAGATACGCTCGATGCTCGCCGAGTCACTCAAGGGGGTGATCGCCCAGGTCCTTCTCCGTCACAAGGACGGGAACAGCCGGATGGCGGCCATGGAGATCATGGTCGGTACGTCCGCGATCGGGAATTTGATCCGCGAGAACAAGATCCATCAGGTCCCGTCGATTATTCAGACCGGAAAGAAAGACGGGATGCAGCTGCTCGACCAGCACATTCTCGAGTTCATGATGTCGGGCAAGATCACGCCGGAAGAGGCCTACATGAAGGCGAACAACAAGCAGGCCTTCCTGGCACATCTGGACAAGCCACCGGAAAGTGAATTCGTCTGATGATCCCTCGGACGTCGGCGGGCCTGGATGACCTCCTCGCCGAGGCGAAGCGGCAGAATGTCGAGGTAGCAGAGATCCTGGGAGCGCTGTCGGACGAGGACGCTCTCTGGCGACCCGACGAGACGCACTGGTCGGCCGCGGGCCATATAGCGCACCTCGTCATCATCAATACCGCCTACCTCGGCCCAGTCGAATCAGCGATCGAGGCCGCGGTTACGGTGGGTGGTCCGCGAAGTGACGGCCCCTATCGTCACCCACGGATGGCCTCGTGGTTCGCTGGCTCCATGGAGCCTCCACCGAAGCGTCGCATGAAGACCTTTCGTGCGATGGTGCCGGATGCCGGTGCGTCGCGAGCTGAAGCTTCCGCAGACTTTGACCGTATCCAGGGCAGACTCATCGGGGCAATCGAGCGAGCGCGAGGGCTGGATCTTGGACGAGTTCGTTTCCGTTCGCCCTTTCTCTCGCTCCTGCGCTTCTCTCTCGGCTCGGGATTCGAGATGTTGCTTGCTCACAACCGCCGGCACATCTGGCTCGTTCGGGAACTGTTGGCTACGACCGACTTCCCAGGATCCTGAACCGGCGCGGGCTCTCGGGTTACCCGGGAGCCTTCGACACAACCAACACCACTAGAGATGGGATCAGGCTTCATGGCAACGCAGGGACATGAGCGCGACGTCGTCATTCTTTCGGGAAAACGCACGGGCTTCGGCACATTCGGCGGGGCGCTGAAGGACTTCACAGCGACCGATCTTGGCGTCATCAGCTCGAAGGCAGCGATCGAGGCCGCCGGGATCTCCGCGGATCAAGTGGATCACACGTACATCGGCAACGCTCTACAGACCTCTTCCGACTCGATCTACCTGGCTCGCCACGTAGCGCTCCGGAGTGGAGTGCCTCAGGAGAAGCCGGCTCTTACGGTGAATCGACTCTGTGGGTCGGGCTTTGAAGCGATCGTTCAGGGTGCCAAGGAGATCGTGCTGGGTGAGGCGAACGTGTGTCTCACCGGTGGTGCCGAGTCGATGAGCCAGGCGCCGCACGTTCTGCGCGGTGCTCGCTGGGGAAAGCAGCTTCGCCTGGGCCCGGCTGGTGGCCAGTTCGAGGATTTGCTCTGGGAATCGCTCCTCGATACGAACTGCGACCTGACGATGGCGCAGACAGCGGAGGAACTCGCTGACCGCTACGGCGTCACCCGCGAGGAGGCCGACGAGGTCGCGTACCAGTCCCAGCAGCGTGCTCAGGCCGCCTGGGACGCGGGCTACTTCGACGCCGAAATTGCCGAGGTGGTGATCAAGTCGCGGAAAGGCGAGACGACCTTCGCCAGCGATGAACACATCCGTCCCGAGACCACGATGGAGGCCCTCGGAGGCCTGCGGCCGTACTTCAAGAAGGACGGCCTGGTTACGGCGGGTAACGCGAGCGGCATCGGTGACGGTGCGGCGAGTGCGGTGCTCGCCAGCGCGGAGTGGGCCGAGGCGAACGGTGTGAAGCCGCTTGCTCGCATCGTGTCCTGGGGCTTTGTCGGCGTCGAGCCTCAGGTGATGGGGATCGGGCCGGCTCCGGCTGCTCGACTCGCGCTCGAGAAGGCTGGGCTCACCCTCGACGATATGGATCTGGTCGAGGTCAATGAGGCCTTCGCCCC
>JBDGVS010000067.1:0-9273 GCA_039585535.1 Gemmatimonadota bacterium
GCCACGATTCCGAGCGAGCCTGCTGAGGCCCCCGAGAAGCTGGCGCACCTGCTCGACGCATCGTTCCCTCACGCGGCAGACAAGGAGCACGGGGACGACGTGGGTGCGTGACATCGATCAAGTGCTGCTCCTCATCGAGGACGATCCGGAGATCCGGTACCTCCTGACCGTTGTGCTGGAGCGGGAGGGGCGCACCATCCTGGAGGCGGCCACAGGAGCACAGGCCGAAGAGATCCTGTCGACTCGTCCGATCGACCTTGTCGTCCTCGATCTCATCCTGCCCGATGCGGACGGACGGACCGTGCTCAGGCACATCCGGGGGCATCCAAAGACCGCGAGGACTCCGGTGGCCATCCTGTCCGCCCGGGGAGGGGTGGAGATCCGTCAGGAGTGCTATGCGCTGGGGGCCGACCTGTTCGCAAGCAAGCCCTTCCAGCCCGATGCGTTCACCGCGGATATCGAAGCTCTCCTCGAGCGAACGGTTCCGGCCACGGATGCCCCCCTTACGGACCCTGTATCGGGGCTTCTGAACCGGGCGGGTATCGGAGCCGCGGTCGAAGCCCTCGAAGATGCCTCTTCGTTGGCTCTCATCCAGCTGGATGAGTTGCTTTCGGTTTCTGAGCGCTGGGGGTGGTCCGTTGCAGAGAAGGCGCTCGAGGCAGTGGCCACCTCTCTTCGAAGTGCCGTTGGCGAGGGAGTTTCCATCGGACGCCTCGGTGGTGGAGAGTTCGTTCTGGTGGGTTCGGGGGAGGGGACCGAACAGATCGTGCGGCGGGCGGAGAGGGCTCTGGACGCCGTCCGTACGCTGGAGCTTTCCGATCCCACCGGTGAGCCCTTTCGGCTCACGGCCTCTATCGCAGTCGTCGAGATGGATCGTGGGGAGTCAGATCTCGAACAGGTGCTGAGTGACGCACGTCGGCGCCTCTTCCGTTCTGCTGGATCGGGTCGGAATCGTGTCGTGGCAGAAGACGACCGGACCGAGGCCGGCGAGGTGCGCATTCTGGTGGCCGAAGATGACGAGATTTCGGCGACGATCCTCCTTCACCGACTGGAGAAAGAGGGCCTGGACGTTACGCATTTCGCGAATGGACGGCAGGCGTACGAAGCCGCCCTGGAGCAGTCCCCCGACCTCGTGATTCTCGATGTGAAGATGCCGGGGATGGGCGGGTTCGAAGTCCTGGATCGATTGCGACGTTCTCCGTCTTTCTCGGCGATACCCATCATCATGCTCACGTCGATGGGCGGCGAGGCCGACGTGGTGCGAGGCTTCAAGCTCGGGGCCGACGACTACATCCTCAAACCGTTCTCGCCGGTCGAACTCTCCGCCCGGGTTTGGCGTCTCCTGCGGCGCGGTCGGTCGGAAGAAGCGTTGTAGCTCGTCGTGGTGGACGCCTCCCCGCTCACCGGTCTCGCGCTCTCGCTCCTGAGCGTCACGGTCTTGCTTCTTTTCATCGTGACGGTCGGCTTCTCCGGATATGCGATCGTCTTGCGCATCGCGTACGAGCGTCGAAACCGTCTGTGGGCGAGCCTCACCGAGCGCTGGTCGAAGCCTGTCCTCTCGGCGATCGCCGACCCCACGACGATTCCGGCTGTCCACACGGTGGTGGAAAAGAGGTATCGACTCTACTTCGTGAACTTCGTTCTGGACTACTCCCAACGTGTCCGCGGTGAGGAGTTGAATACGCTCCGGAGTCTTGCCGAGCCGTATCTCGGCGTGATCGCGACTCGCGTGAAGCATCGCCGGACAGAGGTGCGTCTGCGATCCGTCCAAACGCTCGGTACACTGGGACTGCCTGCCTACGAGAAGGTCGTCCTCGAGGCGCTCGATGACCCGCAAGAGAGCGTCGCAATCGTGGCGGCGCGTGCGCTGGCTCGCCCCGAGTATTCTCATCACGCCGCGTCGGTCTTCGAGAAAATGCCTCGCTTTTCCGGGTGGGAACCCCTGTTCCTGGCGGCGATGCTGGCGGAGTTCGGACCGGCTGTGCTGCCACTGCTCCGCGATCGACTCAGAGATGAGACCTCGCCCGAGTGGCTCCGCGCCGTGGATGCGATTGCACTTCGCCTGCAGCTCGATCCACGCGGGGCAGACATTGCGGTCGCAGCTCTCGAATCCGCCACGGACGTGGACTTGATCGCAGCGCTGATGAGGCTCATTGCGGAGCTCGGTCGGCCAGAGCATCTGCCCGCGCTGCGGCGATTCGCCACCTGTGCGAGTTCCGTGGTGCGCTCGGAGGCGATGCGTGCGCTAGGGGCCATTGGAGATGCGGGTGAGGTGCCCCTGCTCGAGCGTGGGCTGGGGGATCCGGACCCATGGGCGTCGGCGAACGCCGCCCGCGGACTGCTTTCGGTCGGAGGGATCCGACTGCTCGAACGTCTCTCGACGGCACACCCTGAGCATGCGGTGCTCCTGGGGCACGTCGCGCGGGAGGCGGACGCGTGACGGAGGCTCTCTGGGGGCTGGTTGGCTTCTTCAACCACCTCGTGCTGCTCTACTTCATCGCCCTCAATGGGGTGTATCTCGCGACAACGGTGTTGGCCTTCACCGCGCTTCGTCGGCTGTCGATCACTCTCAAGGCGCTCGATTCGATGCAGTTGATCGGGTCCAATTGGGCGCCGCCCATCTCACTCATCGCGCCTGCGTTCAACGAAGAAGCGACGTGTGTCGAGTCCGTCCATTCGCTGCTCAGTCTGGAATACCCAGGCATCGACGTCATTGTCGTCAATGACGGATCGACCGACGGCACGATCGGGCGACTTAAGGAGGCCTTCAATCTCTACGAGACGGATCGGCTGGCCACGGGGTCGATCCCTACATCGTCCGTGCGCGCGATCTACCGCTCGCGCCGACACCAGAACGTCTGGCTGATCGACAAGGAGAATGGCGGAAAAGCGGACGCACTCAACGTGGGGATCAACTACACCCACACGCCGCTCTTCTGCGCCATGGACGCGGACTCTCTCGTGGAGCCGGATGCTCTCACGCGGATCACAAGGCCTTTCCTGATCGACAAGGACACAGTCGCAGTCGGAGGGGTGCTACGCATCGCCAACGGGTGCACCGTCGAGGATGGGCGTGTCACGGACGTTCGCCTGCCGCGCAACTTCCTCGCGCGCCTTCAGGTTCTGGAGTACCTCCGAGCGTTTCTTTCCAGCCGCATGGGATGGGGTGCGCTCAACGCGACACTGGTCATCTCGGGGGCGTTCGGAATCTTCCGGCGATCCGCGGTGGTGGCGGCGGGCGGCTACGCCACCGACACCGTAGGGGAAGACATGGAGTTGATCGTGAGACTCCATCGCTACCATCGAGAGAAGCGACTTCCCTACCGCATCGGCTTCATCCCGGACCCGGTCGCGTGGACGGAATGTCCCGAGTCGATGGCGGTGCTCGGGCGCCAGCGGGATCGATGGCAGCGAGGTCTCATTCAGTCCCTGATGCGTCACCGTGTCATGCTGTTCAACCCGCTGTATGGACGGGCGGGGATGTTGGCGTTCCCGTACTTCTTCTTTCTGGAGATGCTGGGTCCGGTCATCGAGCTTGCAGGCTATGCTTCGTTTATCGCCACGGTTCTCGCTGGGAGGGCATCACTGGACTTTGCAGTTGCGTTCCTTTCCGTAGCGATCGTACTGGGGGGTGTGCTCTCCCTGGCCGCGGTAGCCATGGAAGAGCTCACCTTCCGACGTTATCCACGTCGCAGCGATCTCTTCCGGCTCTTCGCTCTCGCACTGACCGAGAACTTCGGCTACCGCCAGCTGAACGCCTGGTGGCGCCTGAAGGGGACGATCTCGGCCCTCCGTGGAGTTGAAGGCTGGGGCACGATGACGCGAAAGGGCTTCTCCAACCCGACAGGGGAGACCTCCTGAACGACCTTCTGACTCGCATGACCCCCGACCCCGCGACTATGGTCACGGTGGGTCTGATCGCTCTGGCCGTCGGAGTCTCAGCTGCCGCACTCGTTTCCTGGCTGCGCGTGGGTGGGATGCGTGTGGCGTACACTCGCAAACTCTTTCACTTCGCCGTCTTCACGACCGCCGCCGTCGTCCACACACGCTGGGGCCTTCCTGGCGCAATGGTCTACGGAAGTGTCACGGCGTCGATCGTGCTCTTGGCTGTGCTGCGAGGGGAGGGGAACCCACTGTATGAGGCGATGGCTCGTGACACCGATCGTCCGCATCGCACGCTGTTCATTCTGATCCCCCTGTTTACGACGGCCGTCGGGGGGCTCGCCGCTGCCCTCCTGGCTGGACCCTACGCCGCCGTCGGATACCTGGCCGCGGGATGGGGGGATGCAGTCGGCGAGCCCGTCGGTTCCCGGTGGGGGCGACACCCATACCGAGTCCCTTCCCTGGCTGGCGTTCCAGCGACCCGGACATGGGAGGGGTCCAGCGCCGTCTTCCTCGTTGCTTCCCTTGGTTCGACGCTGGCGCTGAGCTCGATCGGAGGTGCGCCGTGGTGGGGTGGTGTGCTTTGCGGCCTGGTCGCGGCGGTCGTGGAAGGGGTGAGCAATCACGGACTGGATAACCTCACGGTACAACTCGTACCTTCTCTGGTCGCCGCTGTGCTGTTCGGTGGAATGGCCTGAGTAGGCCTCGGCTCTGGAGGAATGAACCGGGGTAGTTCAACTTTCAGGTGTCCACGCCGGTCGACCACGTGACTTTATGCGCTTTACGTTCCGAACCGAACTTCCCGACCATACCCCCGAGCAGGTATTCGACTGGCACGAACGCCCCGGGGCGCTCGAGCGTCTGACTCCTCCGTGGGGGGACGTCGAGGTCCTCCACCGAGCGGGGGGCATCGAGGACGGCGGGACGATCAGTCTACGCATCAAGCGAGGGCCGACGAGCTTCCGTTGGGACCTTCGTCATCGGGATTACGAGTATGGTCGCCAGTTTCGCGACGAGCAGGTGAGTGGACCTCTGCGAAAGTGGGTCCATACACACTCGTTTCTTCCGCGTGAAGCAGGGGGCACGGTCGCCCAGGATGAGATCGAGGTCGAGGCCCCCCTTGGCGCTGCGGGCGCGGCGATCGGTCCCTCCTTCATCAAGAAGGAGCTCGAGCGCCTCTTCCGCTTCCGATACCAGCGGCTGTTCACCGACCTGTCTCGGCACGGGCGATACGCCGACCGAAAGCGGTTGAAGGTTGCGATTACGGGCGCGTCCGGGCTGGTCGGCAGCAATCTTCGAGACTTCCTGACCACCGGCGGCCACGAGGTGGTCTCACTGGTGCGCGACAGTCGGCGCCTCGACGATCGGTCGATCTTCTGGAACCCCGCGTCGGGCGTCCTCGATCCGGACTCACTGGAGGGTGTCGACGCGGTCGTTCACCTCGCCGGCACGTCGATCGCTTCCGGCCGATGGACGGAGCCGCGCAAGCGGGCCATCAAACAGAGCAGAGTTCGGGGGACTGAACTCCTGTCTCGGACGCTCGCTGGTATGCGAAACGGCCCGAAGGTGCTCATCTCCGCCTCTGCCGTTGGCTTTTACGGTGACCAGGGGGATACGCCACTGGTGGAATCGGAACCAAGTGGCCGTGGCTTTCTCGCGGAGGTGTGCCGTGCCTGGGAGGGGGCTACCCGGCCGGCGGAAAGGGCCGGGATGCGCGTCGTAAACCTGCGAACAGGCGTCGTACTCTCCCCGAAAGGCGGAGCGATCGGTCAGATGCTTCTGCCGTTCAAAATGGGCGCCGGTGGACGGCTCGGATCCGGCAAGCAGTACATGAGCTGGATCGACCTCGACGATCTCATGGGCCTGATTCTGCATACGCTCTACGACGAGTCACTCTCCGGGCCGGTGAACGCGACTGCAGAGAATCCGGTCACCAACGCCGTCTTCACCTCGGCACTCGGAAGGGCGCTGGGTCGCCCCACGGTGGTTCCAGTGCCCGCGCTCGCCGTGAAGGCCGTCTTCGGGGAACTCGGGAAGGAAGTCCTCCTGTGGGGACAGCGCGTGGTTCCGAGGAAGGCCCTCGATGCGGGCTTCGACTTCTTCTACGAAGGTGTCGAGGACTCGCTGCGCTTCCAGCTCGGGCGGATGAAGTAGCCTCCGCTCAGACCGCTGGCTTCGAGCCAATGAGGGACGATACGGTCTCGTCCTGAAGCTCGGGTGCGAGCGCCACAGAAGCAGGCTCGCCCCAGTTCCACTGGTCTGGCAGGCCGAGGTCCTCGGCAATGCAGCCGTAGGTAGTCTCGGCGCTCAGAATCACGCCAGGAACGCCGGCGCCCGGGTGGGTGCCTGCACCGACGAGGTACAGTCCGTCGACGTCCTCGCTTCGGTTTTGTGGACGGAACCACGCCGTCTGGAAAAGCTTCGGCTCGATCGCGAACGCGTTGCCCCACGTTGCGTTCAGCTCCGACTCGAAGTCATCCGGTGTGAAGACGTGCAGTACCTCGGTCTCCGCACGCAGCTCTTCGAGCCCCCACTCTTCGAGGTACTCCATCACCCGGTCCGCGAACTTCGGTCCCATTTCCGACCAGTCGATTCCCGACTGGTTGTTTGCCACGGGAATCAGGACGTACATGCTCTCGCAGCCGGGCGGGGCCATGCTCGGGTCTGTTCGCGTCGGGGCGTGCAGGTACATCGAGAAGTCGTCGGGGAGGACTTTCTCGTCGAAGATGTCTCGAAGTAGCTCTTTGTAACGTTCGGTGAGAATAAGCGTGTGGTGCTCAAGCTGAGGGTACTGCCGTTTCGTCCCGACGTAGAGGAGCACACAGCTCATCGCCCAGTCCTGGCGATCGAGTTTACGATCATTCCAGTGCGGACGGTGCTCGGCACCGACGAGGTGTCGATAGGTATGGCCCGGGTCGGCGTTGCTCACGACGAGATCGGCCTCGTGCACCGCACCCTTCGTTCGGACCCCGACAGCCTTCCCGTCACGGACCTCGATCTTTTCGACCTCGGAGCTGGTCTCGATGGTGCCGCCGAGCTCTGTGAAGAGACGGCCCATCGCCTCGACCACGGAGTACATCCCGCCTCTCGTGAACCAGACGCCGCCCTCTCGCTCCAGGTACGGAATCATGAGGTAGATCGAAGGGGTCCGAAACGGGTTGCCGCCCACGAACAGTGGGTGGAACGAGAAGATGAAACGGTGGCGGAAGTCCTTGAAGAAACGATTCACGAACGTCGTGACCGGGAGGAACGCGTTGAGCTTCAGGACCGTGGGCATGAAGCGGATCATCGATTTGATCGTGTCGAACGGTCTCGAACCCAGCCGATCCGCGATGATCGCGTCGTAGATCGGACGCGTCTTGGCCAGGAAACGGTCGAGGTTGTCTGCGTCCTTGGCGTTGAACTGGGCCATCTGAGCCTTCATCCGGTCCAGGTCACCCACGTAGTCGATGTGCGTCCCGTCGTGGAAGTAGATCCGATAGAACGGGTCCAGCGGCACGAGATCGACGTAGTCCGTGAAGCGCTTGCCACCGGCACGAAAAACGGAGTCGATCATCTCGGGGGCGGTAATCAGGCTCGGCCCCATGTCGAAGGTGTAGCCTCGATCCTTCAGCTGATACGCCCGTCCTCCGATCAGCTCTCTCTTCTCGAGGAGCTTCACGTCGAGCCCCGCGCCCTGTAGCCTGATCGCGATCGACAGGCCGCCGAAGCCGCTCCCGATTACGATCGCCTTCTTCTTGCTCATCGTTTCAATCTCACGATGCCCGGCGGGCATCGAGGACCCCGGCTCCGGCGAGTAGCATCTTCCGCGCTGTCGAGGTGTGGGCGCGAAGGGTGAGGTTGTCGTATCCGTTCCGGCGGATTTCGCGATGGATCCCGCGATATGCCGACGCGGCAGCGCCGACCGGGCGACGGAAGAAGGGGGGCAGGGCCCGGATCCCGGGCCAGGCGACCTCGTAGTACGCGTCGGCTCGGGCCATGAGTTCACGCACTGCCGAGCGGTACGCTTCCGTGATCTCCTCTTCCCGACGGACCATCGCGCCGATGGCTTCGACGGTGATGCCGTGTTCGTCGAGGAGCTCGGCAGGGAGGTAAACGCGGCCCCTCTCCCAGTCCTCTCCGACGTCGCGGGCGATGTTCGTGAGTTGCATCCCATGCCCCAGAGCGTGCGCGCGTTCCAGGAGTTCCGGGTCTTCGAGTCCGAACAGCTGCGTCATCCATCCGCCGACGGCGCCTGCGACCCCGAACGTGTAACGCTCCAGCTCTGCCCAGCTCTCGTAGATCCGCGGCTGCAGATCCATCCCGACCCCCTCCAGAAGAGCCTCGGGGTAGAGTCGTGCCACTCCCTTGCGGGCTGCTTCGGACATCACGGTATCGAGGAGCGGGATCCCGGTATCATGTCCGTCGTAGGCTGCCAAGCTGAGATTGCGCCAGACCGCGAGTCGAAGCTCGAGGGCCTCGGCATCTGGGTCGTCCTCGGGATCGTCAACCAGATCATCCGTGAACCGGCAGTACGCATAGAGCCCGGCCACCAAACCGGCCTGCGCCGGAGGGAAGAGTCTCGCGGCCAGGTGAAAGGTGCGCGCGTGCTCGCCGAAGTAGGCGCTCCATTCGCGGGGGCCCCCGAGGCGAGAGGCGAGACGACGAACCTCGATCTCTTCGGTTGAATACGCGTCGACCGATTCGACCCTCCGCTCGAGTGGGGCCGCCCGAGATCCTCCGACTCCTCCCGGAGAAAGCGTCTCCTGTCGATGTACCGCGTGCTCTGCGGAATCGACGCATGTCGAAAGAAGCTCACCGAGTGAGTCCGTGTCAGCCCCGACACGGGGGGCGTACTGGAGCAGGAGCCTCTGTCGATCGCGCAGGATCTCGAGCCCCCGGCGTGCCGCCGAAGGGCGACCCGGTCGGGGCGCGAATATCGCTTCCGTAACCGACCGCTCATCGAGGTCGAAGGACTCGACGCCGGCGAGTTCGAGGATCCAGCTCCATTTCCCCTGGCGGAAGTCCTGGAGTGGAGGCTTTCCGGTCTCGGCGAAGGTGCAGTAATCGAGAAGGTCGTCGATTCGCTGATAGAGATTGCCGAACGAACATCCCAGACAGTGCCGGAGCTCCGTCTGGTCCATCCCGCCGATGGTACCTCCGAGGATCGCGGCCGCCCCGAAGAGTTCGCCGGACTTCCCGGTGATCGCGCCGTCGTACTCGGTGAGGGTCATCCGGTGGCCCGCACGTGACGCCTGGGCAATTTCTCCGGCCACGGTGCGTTCCAGGGCTTCGGTGAATCGAGTGAGAAACTCGAATGAGCCGGTAGCGGCCGCGGCTCGATACGACGCCGTGAGGTAGTGGTCACCCAACCCCAGAGCGTGTCCTGCACCCTTCTCGGCAGCGACGCTC
>JBDGVS010000068.1:0-9252 GCA_039585535.1 Gemmatimonadota bacterium
GAAGTCGACCATCTTCTCGATGTACGCGGTCGCCCGCGGGTACGAGTCCACGGTCCGGACCACGAGGGTCGTGCAGTCCGCGAGAAAGGTCTCGCCGAACGGCTCGGTGTGCTCGGTGATCGACGTCCCGGCTACGTCGGCCGCTTCGATGACCTTGTCGTCGACGTCGGTGAGGTTCATCACGAAGGTGACATCGTACCCACTCCACTCCAGGTAACGATGAACCAGGTCGAAGAAGAGGAAGGTCCGGAAGTTTCCGATGTGCGCGTGGTTGTAGATCGTCGGGCCGCACGCATAAACCCGGGCCTGCCCCTCCCTCAGGGGCACGAATTCCTGGAGCGAGCGGGTTGCGGTGTTATAAAGCTTCAGCGTCATCGCGGGGCTCGTTTGCGGTTCGTGAGGCGGCGCCGATGCGCCGCTCCTCTTCCGGGTTCGGCGTATCGACGAACAAGATGATGTCGTGTGGCGTTCAGGTGGAGGGCTCTGCCTCGCGAATCTCCTCGAGCACCTCCGCCAGCGCGGCTGCCGGGTCATCTGCACGGGTGATCGGGCGCCCGATTACGAGGTAGTCCGCCCCAGCGCGCGCCGCTTCGGCAGGCGTCGCGACCCGGTTCTGATCATCCTGGGAAGTCCCGGCCGGCCTGATTCCCGGAGTGACTACGAGAAAGTCGGGTCCGACCTGGCTGCGGATCCACGACGCCTCCAGCGCAGAAGCGACGACGCCGTCGACCCCCGCCTCCTGAGCGGCTCCCGTGAGTCGACCGACCTCTTCACGAATCGACCGAATTTCGCGCCCCCAGACCGTTCCCATCTCATGGGGACTGAGCGACGTGAGCACCGTGACGGCGAGGAGCCGGAGCTCGCCAGATCGTCCCTCCACAGCCGCCTCCAGCATCGTGGGACCGCCCGCGCCATGGACGGTCAGGAGCTGAACCCCCAGCTCCGACGCCACGGCCACCGCACGTCGGACCGTGTTTGGGATGTCATGAAGCTTCAGGTCCAGGAAGACCTGCTTCTTCCGGTTGACCAGCTCGTGGACGACCTCCGCGCCTGCCCGTGTATAGAGCTCCAGGCCGACCTTGTAGAAGTCCGCCTGTTGGCCAAGTTGATCGACGAGCGCAAACGCTTCCTCCGGCGTGGGGACGTCCAGGGGAATGATGACTCTGCTCATCTCAACTTCGCTCCGATCGTGTAACGAGGTCGCTCCATTCTGCTACACCCTGCCGTCGACCCCAGGCCACGAGCCCGCGGGTGAGTGCGTGGGCGGCTCCAGGCGCCGCGAATGTCGCCGTGCCCATCTGGATGAGGTCCGCCCCGGCTCGGGCATACGCCACTGCATCGACAGGGGCGAGGATCCCGCCGACCCCGAGGATGGGCAGGCTCGAGGCGGTCCGTGCCTCGCGGACCGCTCGCAGCCCGGCGGGTCGAACGGCCGGGCCGCTCATCCCTCCCGCCCCGGCGCCCAGCTCGGGGGCTCCCGTTTTGGGATCGAGAAGCAATCCCGGAATCGTGTTCGCCAGAGTGAGTCCGTCGATCCCGGCCTCCTCCGCGCGTCGAACGGTCTCTGTGAGGCGGAGGTCGTTCGGGGCCAGCTTCGCGACGATCGGTCTTTCCGTCCGGGCTCGGCATCCGGTCACGATCTCGGTCACCGAGTCGGGATCGAGTGCAAAGGGTGCACCTCCGCGCTTTGCATCGTTCGGACAGGAGAGGTTGATCTCGAAGCCGACGAAGCCGTCCGAGTCGTCGAGGCCCTCCACCAACCGGAAGTACTCTTCGACGGTGTGGCCAGCGACGCTCACGAAGACCCGTGCGCGACGGACGTTCGCAGCAATCCAGGGCAGCTTTTCGGAACGAGCGAGCTCGAGGCCGGGGTTGGCGAGCCCGATGGAGTTCAACATCCCCGCCGGGAATTCGGCGACCCGTGGGGGCGGGTTTCCCGTCCTGGCTTCCAGGGTCACCGACTTGGTCACGAAGCCACCGAGTGCCTCGAGGTCGACGACGTCCTCTAGTTCCCGTCCGAAGCCACATGTGCCTGCGGCGAGCAGGACCGGATTCTGGAAGTCTAGACCCAGCACCCGCGTGGAGAGGTTCATTCGCGAATCAGTTCCCTCAGCCGCACATCGAGCTCCTCTTCGAGCTCCGCAAAGCCGGCGGCGGGTCCGCCGTGCGCGGCAAGAACGTAAGGGGAGTCAGGGTAGGCTTCCAAGCGCCCACGGATCCACGCCCGGTCGCCTTCATCGGATGTCGCCTCTAGCGCGGCCAGAAGCGCCTTCGGCGCCCAGGGCTCGGACGACGCCTGGTCGCCATAGGCCAGAAAGAGACCGCGGGCGAGGACTGGTGCGGCGAGCCGGTCCCGCGCCACCTCAGCGGCCGCGAACCACCCGAGCGGCTCGTCGAGCCCGAAGCCGACGAGGATCTCGAGCTCATCGATCGCGGAGAGTCGCTCCGCCACGAGGGGCTCCGCAGCAGCAGGCAGAAGCAGTGCCCGAAGACCGTAGACCTCTTCCAGGTCGCGGGCGCGCGCTGCTCGCCACTCTGCCACGAGTAGCCGAGCCGCCGCCGCTGACCGCCCGAGTCCACGAGACACGTCCGTCGCGATCTCAGCCGCAGCCACGGCGTCCCCGGCCTCGTCGAGGTATCGCGCCCGCTGGAGCGACAGTCGCCCGCGTGCCGCCCGATCCCAGTCCGAAGAGTCCACTGCGGCGAGAAGATCAGCAGCGGTCGCGGGCCCCCAGAGCGTACGAGCCTGTGATACCAGGACCGAGACCGTATCGACCCGCACGTTCGCGCGGGGATTCGCGAGCAGACCGTTGATCGCCAACCCGGTTCGCTCCCGGCTCTCGCTCTCGACCCCCCAACGGAGTCGCTCGACTCCCGCCTCCGCGCGAGTGCCTGGCTCCAGCTCGACCGCCCGGTCGAGATCCCACCAGCCGGGTTCGACCCTCCCCTGACGAAGCAGGAGGCGCCCTCGCAGCAGGTGCGCGTCCACCAGTGCCTCTCCGGTCAAGGCTGGCGTCACGGCCCGCCCGACTCGGCCGTCGGCTAGAGGAATCATCGTCTGAAGCGCTGTGTTCACGAGCTCCATCGCGCGTGCTCGGTCGCCGGTCACCTCATCCACGACCGCACGGTACACGTCGATCTCTGCTCGACGGACGGGGTCCGGATCCCGTCGGAGCGCGTCCTCCAACGCACCCTGGGCGGCACCGTAATCTCCCAGTCGGAGCTGCGCTCTTGCATAGAGAAGCAGCGCTTCGTCCGCCCAGTCGGCTCCGGGTCGGCCACGCACGGCATCCCCGGTCTTCCGAGCCACATCGACGTACGCTCCCTGCGCCAGCGTGTCCCGACCGGCTCGACGGTCAGCCTCGGCCTGAACGTAGAGCGCCCCCGCATTTCGCATGACGTTGTGATACGCGCACCCCGTCGTCGATGCGACGAGGGTCAGTAGAACCGTTCGAAGAGAAGCGCGGGCCCTCAACGCCTCTCCGGGGGTCCTCCGGTCCCGCTCCCCGGCGGATAACGCTCGAAGAAGGCCAGGACCGCGTCGCCGATCGCCTCGGCGGAGCTCGCCTGAAAGTCGTCCCTCGCCAGCACCGGCCCTTCCGAAGGATTCGAAAGGTATCCGACCTCGACCAGGACCGACGGCATCAAGGCGTTCGTCAACACCGCCAGAACACCCTGTTTTACACCCCGGTCGGGACCGGGGTGGAAATCATTCAGTTCACCCTGGACCAGGCCAGCGAGGTTAGCCGACCAGTGGGCATGGTCGTAATTCTTCAGGTCGCGAAGGATGAAATCGAGATCCTCGAGCTGCTCCGCGTCAGCGAATTCTGGATTCATGGTCAGTGGCGCATTTTCGATCGCCGACACTCGGCGCTCGTGCTCGGTCCGCGCTTCGGACAGGAAGTACGTCTCGAAGCCACGCGCCTCCCGTCGGGCGGGAAAGGAGTTCGCGTGAATCGAGACGAAGATGCCCGGGCGCTCGCCCTTGAGATTCGTCGCGATCTGTCCCCGCTCCCACACGTCCACGAACGTGTCGTCGTCGCGAAGAAGGTGGACCTCCAGGTCGGCCGCACCACTCAGGTGATCGGCGAGGCGCAGCCCGATGCCGAGCGCGACGTCCTTCTCACGGAGACCATTCGGCCCAAGCGCACCGGGATCGGCCCCACCGTGTCCGGGGTCGATGACCACCACTCTGACTCCGTCGTAGGACGACGGGCCCGCATTCTGCACATCCTCCGCGCTGTTTCCAACCGACGTCGCGCTCCCAACGGCCGCAGCACCCGCGGCCACCACGGTAGCGAGCGAGGCGTCATCGGAGGCCTCGGGGGCATCAGACTCTTCGCTCACCATTTCGGTATCAGCGTCCGGCTCCCGATCACCGGTCACACCCGCCTCGGCCGCACCGACAGCCGCCGCCTCCATGGCATCGAGTTCGCCGTCTTCGAGTAGCGACAGGTCACCGGCCCGAAGGACGGAGCGCGCTCCGTCGAATTCGTAAAGGCCCGGGAGGCGCCGAGGCAGAAAGTCACTGAGGAACTGGAGAGGCACCAACGTCTGCGCGCCGGCGCGGTACGGCGCATCCGTCATCTGAAGGACGACGCCGTCCCAGCGGAAGAACGGTGAATCGAGCCGCATCGACACGACGATCTCGTCAGCCGCGCCCAGCGTCAGGCCGCCGTCACCCTCCGACACACTCCACCCGAGATCCTCCAGAAGCGTGAGCGGGACTACGGCATACCCGCGGTCCAGACGCACGGAGACCGACGTGGACGACCCATCCCCACGCTCGACCTCAAGGCGGGGGGATGACTGCGCGAGAGCCTCCCCTGCCCAAAATGTGAGCGTGAAGCCCAGCAGTACTCCGGCGACTCTCTTCCAGTCCTTCATGCGCTCTCCACCGCCCTGCGGGCTTCCCGGTCCTGCTGCCGACGTTTCAACGTCTCGCGCTTGTCGTGGAGCTTTTTTCCGCGTGCGATCGCGAGCGTGACCTTCGCGTACCCCTTCGTGAAGTAGATCTCGAGCGGCACGAGGGTGAGACCTTTCTCTTCGGTCTTGATCACCATTTGGCGAATCTCGTTCCGGTTCAGCAGGAGCCTGCGCGTGCGAACGGGATCCTCGTTGAAGCGGTTGGCTTGTTCGTACGGACTGATGTGCAGGCTGTGGAGCCACACCTGGCCACCATCCACACGCGCGAACGCATCCTGGAACGACACGTTGCCCGCCCGAAGTGACTTCACCTCCGGACCTTTCAGCTCCATGCCAGCCTCGAAGGTGTCCAGGATTTCGTATTCGTGGCGCGCCTTCCGATTCCGCGCGACCACTTTCCGGGCAGCCCCCGAGCCGCTCATCGGCGCACCCTCACGATCCTTCCTCGAACGTAACGACCCCCACGCGGCTCGCCTTCCTCATCGTCGATACCTGGGCGAACTCGCCTCCGATGATAAACACTAGCGATTCGTAATAGATCCAGAAGAAGAAGACCGCTACGGTCGCCAGGTTGCCCCACGTCGAGCCATAGTTGGCGACCTCGGTGGCATACCATGAGAAGCCGGACTTGAGCGACTCGTGGGCGACCGCGGTGAAGGTCGCGGCGACGACCGCAGTGCGGTACTTGATCGGACGGGCGGGCATGTAGCGATAGAGGAGAAGGAGCAATATCCAGATGGTCGCGAATGAGAGGACGTACCGGACCGAACGCTCCATGTAGGAGAAGCTGGGCCCTCCAACGCTGAAAAACGCCTCCCCGTAGTCGACGGTGCTGTTGACCCCGACAGAGATTCCGAGATTGGCGGCCAGTAGAACGAAACCGATGAGCACGGCCACGATATCGAAGAGCTTGCCGTGCACGATGTTTCGTTTGGCCCCGATGTCGAAGATCTCGCGCAGAGCCACACGCAGCGATCCGGAGAGGCGAGTGGCCACCCAGAAGAGGAAGATCGACCCGGCAATCGTATAGCTGGCCCGCCCTTCGAGAAGCGCCATCGTAAAGCGCTCCACCAGCGCGTTGACGTCGATCCCCGAACCCTGTGGAAGATTGTCCGTCAGGATGGAGAGTACGAATTCGGTCGGATCTCCGAACCTCGCCAGAGCGAAGCCCACGATTCCAATGCCGAGGATGATGAGAGGAAAGAGGGCGAGCACGACGTTGAAGGCGATCGCACCCGCCATGAAAAAGATCTCGTCGTCATCACACTTCTCGGCCAGCCTGCGGATAAACTCGCGGGCTCGGTGCTCGAGCTTATGATGACGCGGCTTGGCGGTGCCTGAGCCCGCATCGGCCACGATCAGTCCTCGGCTTCTTCCGCCCCTGCGGTCACGGTCTCACGCGCCGCTGAGACACCGGCCCGGTAAGCCGCCTTCGATTGCTCGAGTTTCTCCTCGAGGTCCGAACGAGCGGTCACCGCGGCGTCTCGGCCAGCGCTTACGGCTTCCCTCACCTCGTCGTAACGAGACGAGGCACCCTCGCGCGCATCGTCGAGTCGTTCTTCGAGCTGGCGTTGGGCATCGCGCACCCGTTCCTCGGCCGCGATTCTCAGCTTGCGCGCCTGCTCTTTCAACTCCTCCTGGGTCTCCTCACCGGTCTTCGGTGCGAATAGAAGAGCCAGCCCGGCACCCACCATCGCGCCGATCAGAAAGGAACCGACGCCACCGCCGCTGTCGCGCTCGATGACGATATAGGGAACGTCGTCGTGGTCTCTCATTTCTCTCTCCGGTGCGCCTCGATCCGAACGTCGGGCGTCGTGCCTGTGGGGAAAATAACGAGCAAGGGGCACCTCGGCATCCGCAGGCTGCTCTTACAGGACCCAGGTCGGATCCGGGTCCATCATCGTCGGGCGTTCCGACCCCTCCCGACCCAGCAATCCATATGTGAGTTGCTTGCCTAGTTCGACCCCCGGCTGATTGAGCGGATCGACGTGATAGAGTACCCCCGCGTACACCGTCGCCAGCTGGAAGAGCATGAGGAGCTCGCCGAGCGAGTGGGCATCTACCCGCGGCAGGAGAAGCGTAGCGTTGGGCCGCCCTTCTCGTCGGAGGGCCTCGGTGGTGGCCGCTCGTTCAACGTCGAGCAGGTGCCCGAGCGAATGGCCGCCCAGATACGAAAGCGACGGCATTCCCGGATGCCGCTCCGGAATCGGCACATCCACACCTACGTCATCGACGCCGACGAAGAGCACGACCTTGTCTTGTGGCCCCTCCATGAGCAGCTGGAGAAGAGAATGCTGGTCGGTGGCTCCCAGGGCAGCGAGTGGCGTCGGGCCGACGGATCGAGTCTCTCCGGACAGGTCGACCGCCTTACCCAGGCTCTCCGCCCAAAGTTGCTGGAACCACAGGCCGACGGGCCGAAGTCGATCCGCATACGGCATCATGACATGGATCGGGCGCCCCTGTTCGGTATCTGCAGCGTGCAGGAGCGATGCGAGGACGCCCGCGGGGTTCTCACCCAGGACGTCAGAACGGCAGCGTTCGTCCATCGCGGCCGCACCCGCGAGGAGTTCGCGCGGTTCGATACCGCACACCGCCGCCGGAAGCAGGCCGACCGCGGAAAGAACGGAGAAGCGTCCGCCGACGTTCTCGGGCACCGACAGCATCGGAATATCCTCGGCCTCACCAATTTGTCGGAGCGCCCCGCGCGCCGGATCCGTCGTAAAGAGGAAGTGCCCCCGCGCCTTGTCTTCGCCCACGACGGACTCGATCCAGCCACGCGCAACGAGGTACTGCGCCATCGTCTCGGCGGTAGCACCGGACTTGCTCACGACGTTGAACATCGTCCGGGCGGGATCGAGTCGGTCGAGCAGAGCGGCAAAGGTGTGCGGGTCCGGGTTGTCGATGACGTGGAGTCGTGGAAAGTGGTCGCGCTCCTCGTCGGTCATGGCGTTCCAGAACGGCCCGAGGAGGGCCTCCTTGAGAGCGGTAGCGCCCAGCCCCGAACCGCCGATTCCCAGGACCACGACGTCCGCAAACCACTGGGCAAAGCCGTCAGCCAGCTCTCCGACACGGTCAACGGTCTCACTCGCGTAGGGGAGCTCCAGAAAGCCGAGCGCACCGGTCTCTCTCTGCTTCTCCACCGTCTCGTGTACGGTGCGAAAGCGCTCGGCGAGGTCTGTGCGGATTCTCTCCCCGGCGATCCCGCCGGGTGTGCGGTCCGCTACCAGATTCCCGAAGTCCAATCGAATGTGGTCCATCAGTCGATCTCCACGGTGAGTCCGTCGTACGCGGGGAAGACCCCCTCGGGTAGCCGTTCCAGAAGCTCGGCATGGGTTACCCGATGGGTCAGATGAGTCAAATAGGTTCGCTTCGCACCGACCTGCCTGGACGCCTCGATCGCCTCTTCGATGTTGAAGTGCGAGCCGTGCGTCTTGCCGAACCAGAGAGCGTTGAGGACCAGGACGTCGACCCCCGCCAGTGTCCGCATCGCGTCGGCGGGCAGCGACTTGGCATCCGTGACATAGCCCAGGGATCCAACTCGGAAGCCGTAGACCTGCGCTCCTCCGTGCGGCACACGCACTGGGGTGAACGTCTCCCCGATCAGAGGTACTGGCGTCCCCGCGTCAAAACCCTCGATCCGAATGCGTGGCTTCGAGCTGCCCTGAGGAGGCTGGAACGCATCGTCGAAGATGTACTGGAAGTGGTCCTTCAACGCGTCGACATATTCCGCCGGAACGTACGCGGGCATATCGCCCCGCCGGACCGTGAACGCCCGGAGATCGTCAATCCCGTGGATGTGGTCCGCGTGGATGTGTGTGAACCAGACGGCATCGATCGACGAAACTGCGGCCGCGAGGAGCTGCAGTCGGAGCTCGGGCGGAGTGTCCACGAGAAGCCGGCCCTGCTCCGTTTCGACCAGGGCACCATGCCGGGTCCGACGATCCCGCGGGTCGGACGACGAGCATGCGGCGCAATCGCACCCTACGACGGGCACGCCGAAGGACGTGCCAGTGCCCAGGAAGGTCAGCTTCACCGCACGATCCCGAGCACCGTTCCGACCCTTACTACAGGCGGTCGAGCCGCATGTTGTTCGTCGACCCGGATTCGTGGAACGGGAAGCCCGCGGTGGTCGCGACCGAAGCACCGACCTCCCCGATGCCGGAGTCGACGACCGCCTGTCTGCCGAATGCGGACAATGCTTCGTACGAGACGTCGATGCCCTCGGCGAGCACGGGGTGCACGCCCCACACCGCAGCCAGCTGAAGGTACGTCTTCGGATCCGTCGTGACCGCGAATACCGGCACGGAAGGTCGATAAGACGACACC
>JBDGVS010000069.1:0-9244 GCA_039585535.1 Gemmatimonadota bacterium
CAAGCTAACGATCGGCTTCGACATGTTCGACCTGGGTGACGTGGACATTTTCCTGCTCACCGAGACCTTCGCAGCCAAGAATCTCGAACGAGTCCGTGCCAATATCGACGGCCGGATCGCCTGGGAGATCGTGAACGATTTCACCATCGGCCTGAGCGCCGTCGAACGGTTCGACAGCAACCCGGCCAACGGCGCAGCCCAGCGAGATTATCAGTACGGCCTCACTGTCGGCTGGATGTGGGGCTGACGGCTACACCGCCATTCGGATCCAGCGACTGATACGACGAGCCAGGCCGTCGTATCCGGGAAAGAGTTCTTCGAGGGCTTCGACGTCTTCGACCCATGTGCAGAGCCCCGCGATGGAGATGAAGTCCATCAGCCCGACAATGGCAGCTGCGTCAGCCGCCACCAGGGCAACCTCGCCATCGAGCGCGAGGCTGCGCGAGTTCTGGTTGTGGGAGCCCACCGCGAGGAACATCGCGTACTTGTCTCCGCTGATCCCTGTGGGACCGAGCAGAGGAGCCGCCACCCGGCGTGCGATGGGACGCAGGCGATCGGTATAGATCCGAAAATCCCTGTATTCACCACGGGACAAGGCGACGTTCATCGCGGCCATTTCTTCGAGGTGCGCCCTCAAGAGATCCTCCAAACCAGGTAGAGAGAGGAAGTCCTCCCAGATCTCGCGCGAGTAGTAGAGGTGCGCCTTGAGGTGGAGCTTTGCCGTCGTCCGCTCCTGTTCCACGGAGTAGGTGCGCTCGAACCCCTCCGCAATGAGCTCTTCACGCTCTTCTCGCAGACCCTCCGTCACCGCCGGGTCGAAGTCGTAGAGCTCCGCGAGCCAGGGGACCGACGCGAGGTTGTCCAAAAGCGCACCGATCTTGCCCGGGACGTCGCCCACCTCGAGGTCGGTGCTGTAGAGACCGACCTTCATGAGACCACCTTGGGCCTCGATACGATCACCGAGAATCTCATCGGCGACGACGAGGCGGGTCATGGCCTCCTGAGCCCGCGACATCTGCGGTGACCCGGGACTCGGAGCGTTGGCGATTGCGGGTGCAATGACGAGCGAGCGTCCTCCTCGCAGCGCGTGCCCCAGCATCATGGCAGCCCAGAGATTCGATCCCCATATCGAGTCCGGCGCCTTGATGACCGCCCCGGGCGGCATGAGCGTGTAGAGCGTCGCCTTGAAGAGCGAGACGCCCTTCGGTCGATATCCGATCTGGTTGTGTGTTTCGAGAGCCAGCCCGACGTTGCCACGACTGACGCGAAACGCGTCGAGCTTCGCCTGATAGTCGTCCGCGTAGGGCTGCGGCTGCAGTTCCCAGGGAATCTCCCACTCCTCGAAGCCTTGGTTGAGCAGCAGCTGGCGGGTGGAATTCCTCAACTGAAGGAGCACGGGCCCCTCAGCCATGAGGGCGCGATCCTCCCACCCGGCCCCGATGTAATGCTCACCCACACCCATTCCGGTGTAGATGGCACGCCCCCGATAGGGATCGGCCTCCGACACGTCATAGAAGGCGATCTTCCGATGGTCGCGCATGGGGGTATCCGGGAGTCCCATGAACGCGGGGAAGAGTTCTGCGCTCCAGAACGAGTGATCCGGCGGCTGCGTGACGTTCGTGTGGACCCGGACGAGGTCACGGAGCCAGTCCTCCCCGAAAAGGGCGGTCTGAGCCTGAAGCAGCGTCGAACCTTCGACCGCATCCCGAAGCTGACCCTGAAGGCTCGCGATGGAATCTTCCCACATCTCAGAACCCACCGGAAGATTGATCTTGTGCCGCATCGGATCGCCCAACAGCTCCGTCCAGAGCTCCCCGCGGTTCGCGGAGAAGTAGAACATGTCGAAGATTTGGATATACTGCGGAATCTTCCCGGTATCATCGTAGCGTCGCACCGCATTGATCAAAGCGGGCAGGTACGCCTGAGTCACCTGACGGAACGCCATCTCGTCGGGGTCACCGCCCGCATCGTATCCGCGAAAATCGTGGACCCAGACGACGTGGTAATCCTCCGCCTCGAGAATCATCCGCATGAGCTCCGACTGCCACTGCTCATTCTCGACGTACCAGATGTCGTTTCCGCTCGAGAATTCGACCTCCGTGGCACGCTCGACGAACCGATTCAGCTCCTCCTGCTCATCGTGCTGATCCGGGCGGAGAGCCAGCTGGTACGGAAGCCAGACGAAACGCTGCTCGTCCCAGTCCTCCAGATTCGTGGCGCGGGTATCCTCGACTATCTGCACATAGGCGTCAAAAACCCAAACAACCGCAGAGACCTGCTCGTCGGGCACGAGTGACTCACTCGTAATCCACTCGAAGAAGCCGGCTGCAGCTTCCTTGGCGAAGCCGTACGTCGAGTCCCTTCTGCGCTTCTGACCCAGCAGGAGGTTGTAGGGGAAGATGACATCGTCGAGGACGACTTCACGTGCGCGATCGCCCGCGAGGCGACCGAGCTCCGTGGATCTTCCGACCGGCAATGGACGCCCGCCCGCGGCGATGGAGAATGCGCGGTCCAGCTCGTCGTGGAACGCCTCGGTATCTCCAATGGGCGTCCGAAGACCCGCATAGTACGGAGCGGCACTCGACCCCAGGTGCTCTTCGATCGTCTGCATCTCGGCGACGAACATCTGGAGCGCGTCGTCCTTGTTCCCATCCCACTGGTCCGTGAACGGCACCGTCGTGCGATTGACCCACTGTCCAAGATCCCGAACGCTCACCATCACGTCGAGCAGGGTACTGTCGGGGGCGAAGAGAAACTCGGGCGGCTCACTGTAGGGGATGCGAACGTAGTCGTGTCGGGGTCGCGTGACCCCGACCCATCGCTGACCGACTGGAAAGTGGAATCCTATTCCGGTCGTGTGCTCCCTGGTCGGGAGCCAGTCGACGCGAAGGCTTCCTCCTTTCGTGAAGATGCCCCCTCGCTGTATCGGATGGATCAGCGAGAGGATGAAGTCTCCACGCTGGTCTTTGAAGTTGTAGTCGTATCCGCCAGCAAACCGCGCGACCGGAGAGTACAACGACATTCGAAAGCCGCCGTCGAATCCCTGGGCGAAGTCTTCGAAGCTACCGCGACGCCCGACGTACCCTTCTCCGAGCACCCCCAGGGCATTCATCACCGGGCTGAGCAAGAAGTCTTTGTAGACACCCCCGTTCACATAAAAGGTGAGCTCGGAAGTTTCGACGCGGTTGATGCCCGTACTTCCCCCGAGCGACCACCGCCACGTCGGCGGCAGCCCCATCGACAGCGTGCTCCCGCCGCGGTTGGGGGGGGTCTGGATGACGCGTGCTTGGGAGGCGAGCGGGTCAGGTGATCCGACCGCCATCAGCACGAGGACCACGGCTGACACCCGGACGAGTCCCTGCAGGGATTTCTTCATCGGTCCAACGTCGAATCTGGAGGGAACGGAGACCCGCGACGGAACATGTGGCAACCTTTCGCCCTATGCACCCCGTCAGCGTTCCTTCGTGCCTTTCCTGAGACCTCATGTCGAACCGACTTAAACTCTCGATCGGATTGCTCGCGCTCGGCGTGGCTCCGATCTCCGCGCAGGACACCCTGCCCGCATCAACCAATCCGGCGGAGCGTATCGTCTACCGGGGGGATATGGCGGTGGAGGAGCAGCAGGCAGCCCAACTCATGTGCTACCAGTGGTCCAGCGAGCAGACGAGCTGGGATCCCGAAGCGGCGTACGCGGAGCTCGAGGCTACGCACGGTGACGCGCTTTCGCAGTACAACTCGACCCGCGGTGCGGCTGTGGGTGGGGCGGCGCGCGGCGCCGTGGCAGGGCTCGCGATCGGGGCGATCGCTGGAGACGCGGGCACGGGGGCCGCGATCGGTGCTACCGCAGGTGGACTGGCAGCCGGCGGACGCGGACGGCGCGGTCGTGCTTCCGCCCAGGAGCAGTTTCAGGCGGCAGCGAACGACTTTCGCTCGAACTTCCAGTCGTGGGACCGGCACTGGAGGGCCTGCATGATCGGAAACGGGTACGGAGTAGGCGAATAGCCTGCCCCACGGCTGGACTATCCCTCCCGGCAGGAGGGCCGAGCAAGAGAGGGGGGACGCCAGTCGGCGTCCCCCCTCTGCTATTCCTGCCTGAGTCGGCTCACGGGTGCAACACCCGCGGAGCCGTCACCTCATCACATCAACCGCCGAAGAGGAAGCCGACCTTGAGGACGAACGGTGTCACCGAAACGTCCGGGAACTCTGGATCGTCCTTGTTGAACTCCCACTGTCCCTCTACGAAGAGGCCGGCGAGCATGCCCAGCTCAACGCCCACACCCGCGAATGGGTGGTTGTTGGTGCTGCTCTCGAAGCCGTCGACGTCGAGGTTGAAGCTCTGCCACTGCCACCCGCCAAGGATGTAGGGTCGGATCGCAGGAAGAGGTAGACCGATCTGCCCACCGAGGCCGGCGGTCCAATACGAGCAGCTCCCGGAATCACCGCAGCTCGGGAAGAAGTACGTGAGGTCGCCGTAGGCCACGATAGGCAGAGCCGGAGGCGAGAAAGCAAGGCGGCCACCCAGGCCGAGGTCACCACTGAGATCGAAATCACCACCAGCGACGTTCTCGATATCGCTGAACCCGCCCGCGATATAATCTCCGTGGACACCGAACTTGAACTGGGCGGACGCAGGGCTCGCTACCACAACAAAAGCCATGACCGCACCAAGGACGAACAACAGACGACGCATGGGAAATCCTCCATCTTGGAAACATATGTTTACGCAAAGAAAGCTCGGGCGTCTCCGGAGCGCAACGAAAATCTGTCGCTGGGTACAGCTCTCGTAGCTTCAGGCGATTCCGAAGACCGCGCGAAGGCCTACCTTTACATCATCCGTGCCAGCCAGATCGTGGCTTTGCACGGCTACCTCCTACTGGATCCCAGGCATGAAGATCTTCCGGATGGCACTCTTTGCCGCCGCCGTTGGCATGCTCCTCCCGGCCCTCACCGAAGAAGTCAGCGCGCAGACCTTCATCGGTGTTCACGGTACCCTCGCCGACGTGCGTGACGTCTCCCCCGGTCTCGGCGGATCCCTCGGATTTCTGCGCCCGACGAACAGCGGTACGGACATTGGAGTCGAGGCCTCGGGCACGTACTACTTCCCGAGCTGCACGGGCTTCGACTGTGATGCCTGGGGAGCCCAGGCCGTGCTGATCGGCGCACGCCCCCTCGGCGGACGAGCACGAACGTATGCGGGTGTCGGGGCCAAGTACGTGAGTGTCACCGGCTCCAACGGAACCGACACCGGCAGCGGTGACGTTTGGGGCGTCGTGGTGGAATTCGGAAGCTCGTACCAGACCGAGGGCCCGATCGCGCCCTACTTCGAGTTCGGCTGGGGCTTCATGGATTCCTCTGCCGACATCTGGGAAGCGCGGCTCGGCCTGCGAGCCGCCCTCGGCGGGAGACGCTGATCCGATGGCGAAGAAGCAGTCGTTCGATATCTCGACCTCCGTGGATTTTCAGGAGGTCGACAACGCCGTGAATCAGGCGATCAAGGAAACGCAGACCCGCTACGACTTCAAAGGCACGAATTGCACGATCGAACTCGATCGGGAAGCCGGCGCGATCAAGCTCGAGGCCGATGACGAGTACCGCCTGACTCAGGTCGTCCAGGTAGTTCGGGAAAAGCTGAGTCGGCGTAGTGTGCCGCTCAAGAACGTGCACGAGAGCGATCCCGAGGTCGGCACGCTGGGGCGCGCTCGCCTGACCATAAGCTTGAAGAACGGTATCGAGCAGGAAACGGCGAAGAAGATCGTGAAGGATGTGAAGGAGGCCGGATTCAAGAAGGTCCAGGTCCAGATCCAGGGCGAGGAGCTCCGGGTGACGTCTGCTTCACGGGACGACCTTCAGGACGTCATGGCCTTCCTGAAGCCGAAGGATTACGGGGTGGAGTTGATGTTTGGGAATTACCGCTAACCCCACGGATTCCATGTCCCGGTCCCCCGACGCCCTGCTGACAGCCTCCCTCGCCGAGGCAGTCTCGGCGCTTCGGAGCCGGGATGTTACGGCCGTCGCTCTGACCGGGGCTGCCATCAGGCGCCATGAGGCCCTGGGGAGTGTGCTCGCCGCCTACAAGCACTTCGACGCAGCTGGCGCACTCGAGCAGGCTGCCGCTGCTGATATCGTACTCGATCGCGCGGCGGCCGCCGGTTCGGTTGCGCCGCCACTCTGCGGGATCCCGGTCTCCATCAAGGATCTGTACGGCGTCGATGGCATGCCCACCTTCGCGGGGTCCGCCCAGCGCTTGCCCGAAGACCCGTGGTCGCGAGACGGCTGGTTGGTCGACCGGGTGCGGGCGGCGGGAGCAGTCTTCGTAGGGAAGACGCACACCGTGGAGTTCGCCTACGGAGGCGTCGGGATCAATCCGCACTGGGGCACTCCTCGCAATCCGTGGGATGCTACCGTCGCCCGCATTCCCGGGGGATCGTCGTGCGGCGCCGGAGTCAGCCTGTGGGAGGGCTCCGCCATGCTCGCGCTGGGTTCGGACACCGGAGGGTCGATCCGCATCCCCGCAGCGTTCACCGGCGTGGTGGGGCACAAGACTACGAAGGGGCGGCTACCCACCGATGGCGTGACGCAGTTGAGCAACACCTTCGACACCGTGGGGGCGCTCACCCGTTCCGTCGCGGACAGTATCTGGTTCTTCGGCTCTGTCGATCCGAAGTGGGGTGATCCCGCTGAACTTCTTGAAGCACTCGAGACCACCACACTGGACGGCGTTCGGATTTCGATTCCCGAGTGCCAAATCTGGGGCGACGCTCAGTCCGATGTCGCCGCGGTCCAGCTGGCCGCCGTGGCGGACCTGGGCGTGGCGGGCGCCGAACTAAGCCGCCCCGCAGGCTCGCTCATCGATGACGCATACGATCACTACATGACGGGGGGCATCAGCAAGGCGGAGATCCATGCGTGGCTCTCCGCCGAACTCCCCGAGTGGATCGACCTCCTGCACCCGACCGTCGGTGCCCGCATCGCCAACCCACTCTCCCTGGAGAGCGAGGGGTACCGCGAGGCGATCGCCAAGCACCGGCGACTGGCCGCTCTGGCGGAGACGCTCTTTGCCGAAGCCGACATCGTCGCTCTTCCGACGAATCTGATCACGCCGCCGCCCGTGGCTGAGCTGGCTGAAGACCTCGGTCGCTACAAGGACGCCAACTTCGCCACGCTGCGCCCCACGTGCCCGATCAACATGCTCGGGCTGTGCTCGATGTCGATCCCCGTGGGACTCGACGACGCGGGCATGCCTGTCGGACTTCAGCTGGTCGCGAGAGCCGACGATGACGAGGCGCTCCTCGGCATCGCGCTGGCAGCCGAGCGGGTGCTGGGCACGCCGATCGAACGGCTGGGCTCACCCCCACTGCTAGGCTGAACCACCACTCGGCTCAGCCGATCGGGCGCTTCGGCTTCAGTCGGTCCTGCTGCTCCACGTAGGGCACGCCCCGTGAGATCCAGTCCGGTGCGGGCTCATCCTTCAGGTAGTGTCCGAACCACTGCATGATGCGGTTCTGATAGTCCCGCTGGTTCGGCTCACGGGCGAGACCGTGGTTCTCTCCGTCGTAGGAGAGCATCACCATCTGCTTCCCAAGACGCCGCGCCGCATTGTAGAACTCGACGCCCTGGTTGTATTCCACCGCCCCATCGTTCGTCCCGAACATCATGAGCAGCGGCGTGTTCATGTTCTGGACGTGATGGACGGGCGAGTTCGCCTCATACGACGCCGGGTCCTCCCACCACGGTACCTGCATGCGGCCCTGGCTGATCTCGAAGATCCGTGCGTCGGTCCCGCCGCTGTTCCAGTAGAACGACAGGTACATGCTCTCGAGGTTCGTGAGCGGCGCGCCCGCCACGGCGGAGGCGAAGAGGTCGTCCTGGGTCACGAAGTACGTCGTCTGGTACCCGCCCCACGAGTGGCCGATGAGGCCGACCTTCTCTTCGTCGATCGCCGGCTCCTGGGCCACGGCCGAGGCGACGGCCGGCCGCAGCGTCTCGACGTTGGACTGTCCGGGCCGGCGATCCCGGTAGACGATGTCCGGGCGGAAGACGAAGTACCCGTTATGGCTCCAGATCTGCTGGTTGTAGTACTGCGTCTCGTCGGGCACCTGGTACTGATGCATCCCCTGCGAGAGCAGCTCGTACTGGTAGACGATCATCGGATACGTCGCTGTCGAATCGTAGTTGGCCGGATACGTCAGCACTCCCTGAAGCTCCCGCCCCCATTCGTTCTCGTAGTCCACGAGCTCGGTGCGCCCCCAGGCGAAGTCGGCCTGGAACGGGTTGGTCTCTGTGACCTGCCTCGGGTCGGACAGGTCGGGTCCGCTCACGAAGTAGTCCGGTGAGTCGTCGAACGCCTCGATCCGGAACGCGAAGACGTTGGCATCCTCGGCCTTCATGAGTCTTGGGAAGCCGCCGAAGACTTTGTCGTCCCACACGAGCATTTCGGGGTCGACCCCGAGTCGGGCTGCGGCGAAGCCAGCCTGCTTCGTCCACTCTCCGTACGTCGTGTAGTAGATGGTCTCCTCGGCCCCGATACCGTCTTCGTCCCCATCGAGGTCGGCGTTCGCGATGCGGTACCGCACGTCGTCATCCTCACCGTCGGTGAGGCGCTCCCCGCCCGAGCCGTCCAGCTCGATGCGCCAGACGTCCCACTCGTCGTTGATCAGCACCGCCTCATCGTTCTCGAGCCACGCGGCCACGCCGAAGGCCGGCATCTGCTCCCGGGTCGGCGTGACGTCGAGATTCACAAACGTCCCGCCGGCTCGATCGGTGATGTTGATCGCCTCTGCGCGCTCCGCATCGAACGCGAACCAGTCCTCACCCTCGAACCAGAGCATGTAGCGTCCGTCGGGGCTCGACGGGCCCATCGAAGTCACGCGTTCGGCGGCCTTCGTCTTGGCACCCGTCGTAACGTCGATCGCATACACGTCGCTGTACTGCTGGCGGAACATCGCGTGCTCGTCGTAGGGCGTCTCGTCTCGCCCCAGGGCCCGCGCACCACCGCCGAGGATCGTCACGTTCTCGGTCAGCTCGTCGGAGAGCTGAACGAATCCATCCGAATCCATGTGCCAGGCGGCCAGCCAGTTCTCCTCACGCAGGCGCTGCTCGCGCACGCGCTGCTGAGGGACCGGGTCCACGTCTAGGGTGTGCCAGATCTCGACCCCGGGAGCGTCGTCGTCCGCTTCACAGTCGGCGTCGGTCATATCCGCACCGGCGGCCTCGTCGCTTCCGTTCTCCCCTGACTCGCAGCTCG
>JBDGVS010000070.1:0-9209 GCA_039585535.1 Gemmatimonadota bacterium
ATCTGGAGCGTGTGGACGATGTGCGGCACGAGATCCTCGCCTGCGCGAAGCGGGTCGCGGAGGGTGGTCTGGATCGAGCCGAAGAGGCACGGACGAAGCTGACCATCCGCCGTGAGGCGCATCCGGTTGCACTGGTCACAGTAGTTGTGACTCATCGGGGTGATCACGCCGATCGTGCCCGGGGCGCCGGGAAAGCGATGGTACCGCGCCGGCCCATTGCCGAACGGACCTTCCACGGCTTCGAGCGACTCGATCTTCTCGATGCGGCGAAGGGCTTCCGTGCACGAGATGAACTGCTTGGCACTCAGCTCGAGATTCGCCCCCGTAGGCATCATCTCGATGAATCGGATGTGCCAGGGGCGCTCGCGAGTGATCTCCGCAAAGTCCTCGATCTCGTCGTCGTTCTGCCCACGGATGAGCACCACGTTGATCTTGATGGGTGCGAAGCCCGCCGCCTCGGCGGCGTCCAGACCCTCCATGATCTTCGGGTACGAACCCGGTCGGCGAGAGATCGAGTCCACCCGGTCCGGCTGTAGCGAATCGAGGGACACGTTCAATCGTTGCACGCCCGCAGCCCGCAGCTCGTCGGCGTGCTCTGCGAGCAGGACAGCGTTCGTGGAGAGAGAGAGATCTTCGATCTCGGGAACGGCAGAGATCATCCGAACCAGATCGGGAAGGTCCCGGCGCACCAGCGGCTCACCGCCCGTGATCCGCACGCGACGCAGGCCCATGCCCGCCATCGTCCGAACGATCTGGGCGATTTCCTCGTAGCTGAGCAGCTCTTCACGCTTCAGCCAGGGGAGCCCCTCCATCGGCATGCAGTACACACAGCGGAGATTGCACTTGTCCGTCACCGAGACCCGAAGATACTCGACTCGTCGGCCGAATTGATCGATCAAGACGCCCCCTCCACCGCATTGGTGCTCGTCCGCCCGGCGGTTCCCGGTGGAACCGTCCCCGGGACCCACTCGGCAGTGCCGTCGGTGTAGTGTTCCTTCTTCCAGACAGGCATCCGCTTCTTGATCTCCTCGATCACGTACCGGGACGCATCATATGCCTCCGCCCGATGTGGGCTCGATACGGCAATCGCGACCGACACCTCGCCGATCTCCAACTCACCGGTGCGGTGCACCACCGCGACCCGGTCGGTGCCCAGGCGCTCCGCTGCCTCCGCTGCAATCTGGCTCAACACACCCTCGGCCATCTCCACGTACGCGTCATAACGCATTCCGGAGACCGGACGCCCGTCTGCATGATCGCGAACGACGCCCAGGAAGAGGATCGCTGCACCATCTGCCCGATCACCCACACGCGCGAGCATCTCAGCCGGTTCGATGACCCCCTCGACCACAGATGCGTAGATCATCCGCACTATCCGCCCGCGACCGGCGGAATGAAGGCGACCTCGTCGTCCGATCCGAGAAGCTCGTCCATGAACGCGTAGGTCTGATTCACGGCTACTGCCGGCTCCTCGGGTAGAACATCGAAGGGCGATCCCCGCCCTCGAAGCTCACCAACGAGGTCAGCCACCGTGGCCCCCTCGCGGAGTTCGACAGAGATCGAACCCTCCCCGACGAGGTCGCGGTAGGCAGCGAAGAAGAGCGCGTTGACAGTGAAGGTCACGAATGGGGTACCCGGAAGAGGATCAGGTAGATAGATCGATCCCCAGAACCCAGTCAACGTTCCCTTCTCCGGGGCCACCGCCGGGGCGTCGACGCCCACCGGGGCCATCCCCTCCACGTAGGGAGCGCATTCGACGGCCCATCTCTTCCCGGAGCGACTGGAGCTCGAGCACCTTCGCCGCCGGAAGTATTTCGAGCAGCGCACTCTGCTCTGCCTCGAAGAGCTGTACCTCTTGACGTCGAAGTTCGCCGACTCTCGAGAGTAGCTCGGCAGCCTCCTCCTCGTCGGTTCCACCTTCGAGCATCAGCGCTTCGATGCGCCGACGCGCCGCCATGTCATTGCGCCGCAACGTTCTCCGCTGTTCATCGAAACCCTGAATCACCTCACTCAACTCCACCGATTCCTCTTCGGTGAGTTGGAGGCGCTCCTTGGTGATTCTCTGCATCTGCGCGCGGACCCGCTGCTCCATCTCCGCCCGATCCTGTGGTCCTCGTCGGGACGATCGATCTTGCGCCGCCACATCGGTCACGGCGAGGGCACCCACCGTGGCCAGGATCGCGAAGAATTCCAACGTATTCCTCATGCGGCACCTCCCGGGGTCTCCGCCACCAGCTCTTCGAGAAGCTCCATCAACGCTTCGTCGGAGAGGGCATCGAGGGAGGGAGCCCCCGCCAACATTCCGTCGTCGCTCACCCAGAACTCGCCCTCCTCGAACTCGGTAGCGACGTCGCTATCACTCGGAGCCGCGGGGGTGCCCGGGTCAGACGAGATCCCCACACCGAGCGCGATCGCGGCGACAGCTGCCGCCGAGAGACCCCACCAGGGACGATGCGCGGGCCGGGGCGGGCGGGTGACCGCGTCGAGCACCCGATCATCCAGCCCCTGTGGGACAGCTGCCCGAGCCGCGAACAGCAGTCGTACGAGTTCGAGTTCCTCCCGACACATCGCACAGGCGGAGATATGGGTCGCAACCGTCTCTCGGTCGACCTCGTCGAGCCGCTCCGCCGCGAAGTCCGGGAGCAACTCCCGAACGCTTACGCACACTGCATCAACCTGATTCATCCCATCAACTCCCTGAGTCGCCGGATGCCATGAAAGTAGTTCACTCGAGCAGCTCCTTCACTCGAACCGATCACGGAACCGATCTCCTTGAAGCTCAAGCCCTCGTCAATCCGCAAAGACACCGACAGTCGTTGCTTCTCCGGGAGGTCAGCGAGCATCCCCCGCGCCCGTGCCGCCTCTCCTGCCACGATCGCCGCTTCCGCCGGATCCATTCCCGCAGCCGCCACCGGCTTTGCATCGTCCAGAACCGTCTCTCTCCGACGTTTGTGCCTACGCAGCGCCCCGCGGGCCTCATTCGCCGTGATCGTGAGAAGCCACGTCTTGAACGAGGCGTCTCCGCGAAACCGGTCGAGAGCGCCGAACGCCTTCACGAAGGCATCCTGTACAACGTCCTGCGCCGTGTCTTCGTCACGTGTGATCGAGAGAGCGACACCATAGGCCGCGCCATGGTAGCGTCGTACAAGGCTACCCTGCGCTGCCGGATTCCCGGAACGGGCCTGTTCGACCAATGCGGCATCCGACTGCTCCTGTTCGAGCCGTCTCTCGTCGTTCACTGGAGATCAGATGACGAGGGGGTGCGATTCGTTAAACGCCGCAGCCACAGCCCGGGCCCAGGACCCACCTACCCCCTCGAGGCCGCTGGCGGCCGGAGAGGTGACCTCAGAAGCCGACCTCGTCGAGGCGCTCCACTCTTGCCCGGAGATGCTTGGAAGGCTTGAAGACCGGTACGGATCTCGACGGTACCTCGACAGCATCACCGGTGCGGGGATTTCGGGCCATCCGAGTCTTCCGCTTCCGCACCTTGAACGTGCCGAAGCCACGGATCTCGATGTTCTCACCGTTGGCGAGCGCCAGCTTGACCGCGTTGAGGAATCCATCCACGACGAGAGCACAGTCTTTCTTGGTGACACCGGGACCGATTGCCTCGGCCACCTGCTCCACCAAGTCCGCCTTCGTCATTGTGCCTCCAGAGACCGTTGTCCGGCACGCTTTCCGGCCGGGGCGAGGGACGGTAACGCCCGCGAAGGAGGGTCGCAACCTTTGCCGGAGTCGTTGCGGGATAGCGACTTGCACCGACGGAGTACCGCTCCGAGGTGAGGTACCAGACTCGGTGAGGCCGGGCCGTCAGTCGGCCCGGCGGGCCTCCATCAACGCGATGAAGTTATCGAACAGGTAGCGGCTGTCGTGCGGTCCCGGCGCCGACTCCGGGTGATACTGAACCGAGATGACCGGAAGTTCCCGGTGAGCGACCCCTTCGACGGTCCCGTCGTAGAGATTGACGTGCGTGAGGCGGAGCCCGGGTGCGCCCGGGATCTCATCCCCATCCCCGCCGCGGACCGCGAATCCGTGATTCTGCGAGGTGATCTCGACGGTTCCGCCTTCGAGCTTCTTCACCGGATGATTCGCACCGTGATGCCCGAACGGAAGCTTGAACGTGCTCGCTCCGAATGCACGACAGATCAGCTGGTGCCCGAGGCAGATACCGAAAACCGGCACGTTGGCCTCAGCCAGCCCGAGAATCGCGGCTTCGGCTCTTTCCACCGCTGCCGGATCACCCGGGCCGTTCGATACGAACATGCCATCCGGTGGGGTGGCCAGGATCTGATCGACAGGTGTCTCTGCGGGAATCACGGTGACGCGACAACCGCGCTCAGCGAGGAGCTTCGGCGAGTGTGCCTTCACGCCGAAGTCGTACGCCAGCACATGAAAGCGTTCCTCACCCACCGCCGGAACCTCGTAAGGCTCCGAGGTCGAGACCCCACAGGCGAGATCGAGTCCCTCCATGAGCGGCTGCTCGAGGATCTTTTCGAGGACCTCTTTCTCGTCCGTCTCGCCGGCAGCGATCGCTCCACGCATCGCCCCGTGCGAACGGATGTGCCGAGTCAGAGCCCGTGTGTCCACCTCAGCGATACCGGTAACGCCATGCTCTTTCAGGTACTCGTCCAGCCCTCCCTCGGAGCGCCAGTTGGACTCGATGCGGGAGGCCTCCCGAACGATGAAGCCGCTGACCTGCGGAATGGGAGACTCTCGATCTTCCGAATTGACCCCGTAGTTCCCGATGAGCGGGTACGTCATCGTCACGAGTTGACCGGTGTAGGACGGATCCGTGAGGACCTCCTGATATCCCGTCATTGCCGTGTTGAAGACCACTTCGCCGAAGGTGACTCCATCGGCTCCGAGGTGTGCGCCGTCGAAGCGGCGACCGTCCTCCAGCAAGAGGTAGGCGTTGCGGTCCAAAGGACTCCTCACGTGGCTCAGGTACGGGGTCGGCTCTCGTCCGCGAAAAGCTACCCGAGTAGGGGGAGGGGTCAAGCGATAGAAGGAGCCCGCTCCTCGTCGCTCAGCCTCCCGTAACGTCTCTCTCGAACACTTCGGCGAAGTGACTCACGAAGGCGGCGCGAACCTCTGACTCGTCCGGAGCCTGCCCCAGCTCGCGGACCATGGAGGTGACGCCCCCGTCGGGGATACCGCACGGAACGATGGCGTCGAAGAACGCCAGGTCCGAAGCCACGTTCAACGCCACACCGTGAGACGTGATCCAGCCCGAAGAGACGCGGACACCGATCGCTGCCAGCTTGCCTTTGGGCGTCCAGATGCCGGTGCCGGAATCGCTCCTCTCCGCCTCGATCCCGAACGAGGCCGCAACGCGCTGCAGGACGGTCTCGAGATCACGGAGGTACCGATGGAGATCCTTACGGTCAGGCTTGAGATCCAGAATCGGGTATACGACCAGCTGGCCCGGACCATGATAGGTGACGTCTCCCCCCCGCCCGGCATCGAACAACTCGACACCCCGACGGCGCCGCTCCTCCTCATCGATGAGGACGTGCGCGGGATCCGCACTGGAGCCCATGGTGAATACGTGCGGATGCTCGAGGAGGATGAGCGTATCGGGGATCTCACCCGCCCGTCGCCGCGTGACCAATGCTCCCTGGAGTTCGAGCCCGGCACCGTACGCAACGGTGCCGGGCTCGAGGATCTCCAGAGGCCGGGGGGCCCCCGACGACGTCATGCGTCCTCTGGGAAGCTCTCGAGGAGGTCCTTGAGGCTCGCAAGGAAGCGAGCTGAGTCAGCCCCGTCCACGATCCGGTGATCGTAACCGAGCGAGAACAGACAGCGCTTCCGGATGGCCATCGAATCGGCACCCGTCACCGGATCGGTGACGACGACCACCTTCTTCTCGATGGCGCCGGTCCCGAGAATGGCAGACGTGCCTTTCGGGATCACCGGCAGACCCACGAGGGTGCCCATGACACCAGGGTTCGTGATCGAGAACGTTGCACCCTGAATTTCGTCGGGCTTGAGCTTTCGGTCGCGAGCTCGCGTGGCCAGATCCACGATCTTATTCCCGACACCGACCAGACTCAGGTGATTGGCATCCTTCACCACCGGGACGATGAGTCCGGGGTTCAGGTCGACGGCCAGGCCAATGTTCACGTTGCCGCGGAAGATGACGTTGTTGCCCGACACGGCAGAATAAACCGTCGGATACTCCGTCAGGACCCTCGAAACGGCCCACGCGACAAAAGCCGTGTAGCTGACTTTCGCACCCTGCTGCGCCCACCTGGGCTTCATCTCTGCGCGGACCTTGTCGATCGCCGAGAAGTCGACCTCGATGAACGAGTGCACGTGCGGCGTGACCCGCTTGGCGAGCACCATATGCTCCGCGGTGAGCCGGCGCATCTTGTCCATCGGCTCGACGCGATCGGCGGCCCGAACCGGGTACTCCGGGTGCTTGACCTCACCGTAGAAGGCCGTCCAGAGATCACCGGCCGGAACCGAGGGCGCGGGCGCCTTGGGAGCAGCAGGAGCTGCAGGAGCAGCGGCGGGCGCCGGCGGCGGCGGTGCGGAGCCACCGGACTCGATGAAGCCCAGGATGTCCTGCTTGGTCACACGACCGGCATGCCCGGTACCCGAAACCGACTGGATGTCGACCCCGTGTTCCTCGGCAATCTTTCGGACGACCGGCGTCGAACGGGTCCGCAGTCGCTCCTCGGCGCTTTCCATGCCACCAGCCGCAGGGGCGGCGGGCGCCGTCGCTACCGGCGCGGGAGCAGCGGGAGCCGCCTCCACGACGGGCGCGGGCGCAGCCACCGGCTCGGGCGCTGCAGCTTCAGCGGCAGGAGCCGCGACAGCGGCACCCGCTTCCGTGTCGATGTAGGCGACGATCGTCCCGACCTCGACAGTCTCCCCTTCCTGAACGGAGATCTCCACGAGGGTTCCGGACGATGGCGCCGGGATCTCCGCATCGACCTTGTCGGTCGAGATCTCGAGGATCGGTTCGTCACGCTCGACGGCGTCACCGACCTGCTTCAACCACTGGGATACGGTGCCCTCTGCGATGGACTCGCCCATCTGGGGCATGGGGACTTCAATCCGAGCCACGCTCGATCACTCCATTCGGTTAGTACGCCGCCAGGTAACGCACGGCAGTCAGGATATCGTCGGTCTGCGGTAGAAAGTAATCTTCCAGCGACCCGGAGTAAGGCACCGGGGCGTCAATCGCCGTCACACGAAGCATCGGGGCATCGAGCCACTCGAACGCCTTCTCGCTGACACGCATGGCGATCTCGCCCGCAATCCCTCCCGTCCGGGTGTCCTCGTGCACCACCAGAAGTCGACCCGTCTTCTTCACGCTCTCTACGATGGCATCGTCGTCGAGTGGCAGCAGAGTGCGCAGATCGATGATTTCAACGGAGACACCGTCGTCTCGATCGAGGGTCTCAGCCGCATCTACGCTCTTGTGAACCATCGCGCCGTACGTGACGATCGTGAGATCACTTCCTTCACGTACCGTCTTCGCTTTCCCAATGGGAACCAGGTAGTCGTCGTCGGGGAGGATCTCACGAAGAGCGGGTGCCCGGTACAGCCCCTTGTGCTCCTCGAACAGCACCGGATTGTCGTCCCGGATCGCTGACTTGAGCAGCCCTTTCGCGTCGTAGGGGTTACTCGGGTACACGATCTTCAACCCCGGCGTGTGGAAGAATGCCATCTCGACGTTCTGAGAATGGAAGGGGCCACCTCGGTTCCCACCACCCACAGGCCCACGGATCACGAGCGGCATCGGTCCAGCGCCCCGATAGAGCGAAGTCGCGATGTAGTTGGTGATCACGTCGTACGCCGGCGATATGAAGTCCATGAACTGGATCTCCACCACCGGGCGCAGGCCCATATGAGCAGCGCCCGCTGCAGCGCCGGTAAAGCCGCCCTCTGCAATCGGCGTGTCGATGACTCGTTGAGATCCGAAGTGCTCGAGGAAGTCGCGCGTGACCTTGAAGGCACCCCCATACACTCCGATATCCTCGCCGAGGAGGAAGACCGACTCGTCGCGGGTCATCTCTTCGAAGAGTGCTTCGGATATCGCCTCGAGCAGCGTGACCTCTTCCCCTCGCCTGGTTTTGAGGAGGTGCTCGGGAATCTCGCGTTCAGTCATTCGTCAGCCTGTCAGGCGAGCGCCGGATCGGGTTGGTCGGCCCGCGTCCACGGGCGAGGCGCATCGGCGCCTGTGTACACATCGAGAACCGCATCCGAAGCCTCTGGGAGAGCTTCGCCCACCGCCTGTTCCGCGGCAGCGCGACAACGCTCGAACTCCTCCGCTTCGATCGCCACCAATTCTTCATCGGATGCCCAGTCGTTTTCGATCATCCGTGCGCGATAAAGTGTGATCGGATCTTTCTTTTCCCACTCAGCGATCACGGCCGGATCTACATATTCTTGCGAATCGTGGTCGGCATGCCCTTTCCGCCGGAAGTACCGGAGCTCGACCATGCGCGTGCCTTCTCCCGAGCGCACCTTCGTCGCCGCACGGCGAACCGCATCGAAGACGGAGAGAACGTCCGTGCCATCGACAGACTCCGATCCGATCCCGTAGCCGGGCCCCTTCTCGGTGAAGCTGTCGACCCGGGTATTCTGCGCGGTCGGGGTGGAAAACGCCCACTGGTTGTGCTCGACCATGAGGATCATCGGGCAGCGCTGCGCAGCGGCGAAGTTGAGGCCCTCGTGCCACGCACCGGTCGAGGATTCACCGTCTCCGCAGAAGACGAGCCCGATGCGCTCTTCTCCACGCAGGCGGAACGACATCGTGATGCCGGCCATGACCTCGACCATGGTGCCAAGGGGCGACACGGGTCCGACGAAGCCCTTCTTGAAGTCGAACCAGTGAACGGTCGCCTCACGCCCCCTCGTCGGGCTCGTCGCTCTCGCCATGTACTGGCGGAAGAAATCGATGAGCTCCCCGCCGAAGAGAAAGAGCGCTCCGGTCGCGCGGATCGTCGGGGCGAGGACATCGCCGCTCCCATCCGTGTGACGTCGAAGCGCGAAGGCGGCACCGACCGCTCCCGCCTCCTGTCCGAGAGAGCGGTACAGATCGCCAACCAGGTGCCCCTCGACCTGGAGCATCTCCAACCGCTCTTCCGCGGCCCGAGTCACGACGAGAGCCCGGTAGATCTCGTGTAGCTCCGCACGGCCCAACCCGTAGGAATCGCGATCAGACATGATCACCGTGCACGTGGGAACGGCGGACC
>JBDGVS010000071.1:0-9115 GCA_039585535.1 Gemmatimonadota bacterium
TCCACGCCCGCCGTCGATAAGCATCACCGTACCGACCTCGAGGAGGTCTTCGGCGAGAATGTGTTCGGGCTTCACGAGATGAAGTCGCGGATGCCGACCGCCCAATACGAAGCGTTGCTCTCGACGATTCAGAATCGGACGGAGCTCGATGCGGGTGTTGCCGACGCCGTCGCCTCGGCGATGAAGGAATGGGCGCTCGAGAAGGGGGCTACCCACTACTCTCACTGGTTTCAGCCGCTGACCGGCAGCACGGCTGAGAAGCACGACTCGTTCCTGAAGCCGACCGGTGACGGCCGCGCCATTACCGAGTTCCGCGGTAGCGAGCTCGTGTCGGGTGAGCCGGACGCGTCATCCTTCCCGTCCGGTGGATTGCGAGCGACGTTCGAGGCTCGCGGATACACTGCGTGGGATCCGACATCTCCGGCCTTCATCATGGAGAGCCCCGGCGGTGCCTACCTCTGTATCCCGACCGCCTTCGCTTCCTGGGCAGGCCACGCGCTCGACAAGAAGACGCCGCTGCTACGCTCGATGGAGGTGATCGACGAGCAGGCCCGCCGCGCTCTGAATCTCTTCGGTTCTCCAGCGGAGCCTGTGACGGCGACGTGTGGTCCCGAACAGGAGTTCTTCCTGGTCGACGAGGAGTTCTACTTCCGCCGCCCCGACTTGCAGACCGCCGGACGAACACTCTTCGGTACTCGGCCCCCCAAGGGGCAGGAGTTGGACGATCACTACTTCGGGTCGATCCCGGCGCGGGTCCTCGAGTACATGAACGAGGTCGAGTTCGAGCTCTACCGCCTCGGGGTACCGATCACGACCCGCCACAACGAGGTCGCACCCGGCCAGTACGAAATGGCTCCGATCTACGAGGACGCGAACCAGGCGGCGGACCATCAGCAGCTCGTCATGGCGGCGCTGCGGAGCACGGCCCGGAAGTATGGCCTCGTGTGCCTTTTACACGAGAAGCCCTTCCAGGGCGTGAACGGAAGCGGGAAGCATTTGAACTGGTCGATCGGCACGGAATCCGGGAACCTTCTCGAGCCAGGCGACACGCCGCACGACAACATGAAGTTCCTGTTCTTCACTTCCGCCGTCCTGAAGGCGGTGGAGCGGCATCAGGATCTCCTGCGCGCTGCCGTCGCCCACGCGGGTAACGACCATCGCCTGGGAGCGAACGAGGCCCCGCCCGCGATCATTTCGGCGTTCTGTGGCGATCAGCTCCAGGACATCTTCGAGCAGATCGCCCAGGCTGGCGAGGCGACGAGTTCCAAGGAATCCGGCCTCCTCGGCCTCGGCGTGAAGTCACTACCGAACATCCCGAAGCACGCCGGCGACCGGAATCGGACGTCCCCGTTCGCTTTTACTGGAAACAAGTGGGAGTTCCGTGCACTCGGCTCGTCGCAGAGCGTGTCGTTCCCGGCCATCGTCTTGAACACGATCGTATCCGAAGCGATCGACGAACTCTGTACGAAGCTGGAGGCTCAGCTGGAGAAGGGTACATCGTTCGATGACGCGCTTCGTGAACTGCTCGCTGCGGAGATTCACGGATTCAAGAACATCATCTTCAACGGCGATAACTACTCCGACGAGTGGGTGGTCGAGGCCGAGAAGCGGGGCCTGTTGAACCTGCGGAGCACGATGGATGCGCTGCCGAAGATCGTCGAGGAGAAGAACCTCGCGCTCTTCGAGAAGTACGGTGTTCTTTCTCACCGTGAGCTCGAGTCGCGCTTCGAGATCTTCGTGGAGCAGTACTTTCTCGCGATCAACATCGAGGGGGAGACCGCTCAGTACATGGCTCAGACGATGATCCTGCCCGCGGCAGCTCGGTACCTGAACGAGCTACTCACGACCGCAGAGCGAGCGGATGAGTTGGGGATGAGGCTCGACGGCGTCCTGAAGACCGCCGGGCAGGTCAATGCGCTGATCGATCAGCTGACAGACACGATCGATGCCCTCGCGGAGCAGAATCAGGAGCTCGGCGGAGACGACGTGGTTTCGAAGGCGGAGCACATGCGTGCCAACATCATCCCCGCCATGACGGCGGTGCGGGATGTGGCCGACCGCCTCGAGCGACTGGTTCCGGATGATCTCTGGCCGGTTCCGACGTACCGCGACATGCTCTTCGTGAAGTAGCTGACGCTGGGGGCCGGCGGGGAACTCCCCGCCGGCCCTTTTGCGTATCCGTCCTCCGGCGCCGGCTGGAGCAAAGCTGGATCCGGGCAGGTCGCTCTTCTGTAATCGGGACTCCGTGGCCGAGTATGTAGCGACGGATACAGGGTCGTGGAATGCGGCCGAGGCCGGTGGGGTGGGGAGGGTAGAGGAGTGGGACGGATTCGAAGACCTTTGTGTGAGCGGGTATGCCGCGCATCAGCGACTGCTCTGACAGTATTGATCGTCGGTGGTTGCTCCGAAGGACCCGTAGACGTCAGGGACGTGGAGTCAGCGGAGCGCTCCGTCGAAGTCCTTGGAGCCCCGCGTGCCTATCGACTCTTCGTTCCCGAAGGCCTGGATCGTTCGGCACCTCATCCGCTCGTATTTGTGTTCCACGGGGCGACTCAGGGTGCATCGGCTGCGGAGCTGATGAGCTGGTTCTATCCTGTCGCTGAGGAGCAGGGACTGGTCGTAGCGTTTCCGCAGGCGGCGGGCGACTACTGGAACACGCCCGCCAGTCCGTCGAGCTACTGGGGCATCCCGGACGTTCCCTTCGTCGACGCGATGATCGCCGACATTGCCGGTCAGGTTGGGATCGACTCAGAGCGCGTCTTCGCGGCTGGCTTCTCGAATGGTGCCGTCTTCGCGCAGGTTGTTGGATGCCTTCGCAGCGATGCAATCGCGGGTATCGCGATCGTAGGTGCAGGAATCTCCGCGGAGGTCGCCAACGGTTGTCCATGGGAGCGCCCGATGCCTGTCGTCGTGTTCCTCGGAGACCGGGACCCCCAGTTCTTCTGGGATGACGGAGTCGCTGCCGGGGTGGGGATGTTGGGTGGGGTCGGTTCGGCGAACTGGCTGGCCGAGCAGAACGGTTGTCCGGAGGTGCCCGAGGGGGTCGACCTGGGTTCGGAGGAGGGAGCCCTCGCGACCTCCGTGGAGTTGTTCCGCTACGAGGCGTGCACTGAGGCACCGGTGGACTTCTATCGGATTCGCGGCGGTGGGCATACCTGGCCGGGGTCTCCACTGAACTTTTCGGCAGGGCTGGGCAGAAAGACCGGGGTGGTCAGTGCCACGGACGCGATGACGGCCTTCTTCCTGACGCACACGGGAGGGACGCCATGAAGATTCGTGCGGAGCGTCGACTTCCGACCCCGGTCCGGAGCGTCACACGGTGCCGAACTCTGGTGAGTGCGCTGATGTTGTGCGTGGCTATGTCGGCTCGTGCGCACGAGGCGGCGGGGCAGCAGTGGTACGCCACTCCGGAGGCTGGATGGTCGGATCTGCGCGGGATCACGGTGGGTGGAAGAGCCGGAGTCGAGGTCGTCGGAGGACTCGATCTGGTCGGGCAGGGCCTCGTGTTCTTCCCGGACGAGTCCGGGGTCGGCGATCAGGGGGTCGCGGTGGACAGGAGCGCGTGGCAACTCAGTACCAACGCGATCTACGTCTTCGACCGACGTCGGGCCCTGTCCCCCTACGTGGGCGCCGGTGTGAGATACGGGGCCAGCGACCTGACCGTAGTCGTGGATGGGCTGCGCGCGTCGCGGGGGCAGAGCGGATTCGGGACGAATTTCCTGGGTGGGGTTCGTTTCCCCCGGCTTCCGGCAGCGCCGTTCGTCGAAGTACGCTTCGGAGACGAGACGTGGACCCTCACCGGAGGGGTGCTGCTGGGGCTACTCTCGGGATAGCTCCAGCCCTCGGGATCTCAGCGCCCTCGTAGCAGCTTCGTTACGACGCGATCGAAGGTCGCAGCAAACGCCTGCTTGTCTTTTTGTCCCCAGACCGGCGGACCACCGGTCTCGACTCCGGTCGAGCGCAGCTGGTCCATGAAGTCCCGCACGGATAGCCGTTCACCGATGTTCTCCTTCGAGTACTCGGTGCCCCGAGGATCCATGGTGCGGACACCTTTCTCGACCAGGCGCGAGGCCAGAGGGATGTCCGCGGTTATCGCGAGATCTCCCGGCTCTGCATGCTCGGCGATGTGATCGTCGGCGACGTCCGGCCCGCCCTCCACGCGCACGGAGCTGACGAAGGGGTTGTTCGCCGGCGTCTGGAGACGCTGGTTCGCAACGAGCGCGGTCTCGATCTCGAGGCGGAGGGCGGCGCGCGCCACGATCGATTTGACGTCGTTCGGCGCTGCGTCGGCGTCGATCCAGATCTTCACGAAGTGCTACGCTCCACCGGCGGCATCGGGCTCCTCACCTTCATGGTTTACACCTCAGTTCGTGCTGGCCATGTCGCCCATGGCTTCGAAGATCAGTCCGAGGAAGTCGTTCATCTGGTTCCCCTGTATCCAGCGGGTGACGACGACGAGCTCGTTGGCCGGGTCGACGTATACGAGGTTCGAACCCGCGCCGGAGTGGGTCCACGTGTTCTCGGGTGCGTTCGGGTACCGCTGGCGGTCCGTATTGAGGTAGTAGTTCATGAAGCCGTAGCTGTCATTCACGGAGCCGGGCGTGGTCGCCATGCCGATCCACTCCTCCGAGAGAATACGCTCCCCGTTCCAGGTGCCTCTGTGGAGCGTCAGCAGTCCGAGTCTCCCCATGTCGAAGGCGTTGATCAGCATGCCTCCGCCCCAGTGGGACCCCCCGGAGGGAGCCTGGACCATGGTTCCGTCGAGGATGATCCAGGAGTTGTCGTATCCGTGCCAACGCCACGTAGGAGACGCCCCGATCGGGTCCATGACGTGGTCTCGCAGTACTTCTGGTAGCGGCCGGCGCCAGACGCTGGTGGCCGCGAGTGCAAGCAGATTCACGCGGGTGTCGTTGTACTCGAATACCGTGCCTGGTTCGTTGCGTGCGCGCGTGCCCCACGTCGAGCGATCCTGGTCCGGCCGGTCAGCCCACTCGGGCTTTCCCCATAGCGTGCCCTCCCAGTCACTCGTCTGACGCAGGAGGTGGTCCCAGGTGATCTTCCGATTGTGCTCGGACTCGAAGAGCAACTTCGGCCGGCGTCCGGCTTCGTCTCCGGGCTCCCCATCCTCCGTGTCGAGTACGATGGGTGGCATGTAGTCTCGGACCAGGTCGTCGACGCTTCCGATCAAACCGTGGTCGTAGGCGAGACCCACGGTCGTCGAGAGAAAGCTTTTCGCGACGCTGAAGGTGTTGTCCACCTTATACGGTTCGCCCCATTCGGCGACGATGTAGCCCTTATGAATAATGAGGCCGGACTGTGGAGCCCGAACGGTGAAAGGCCCGATCGCTTCACCGAGAGGCTCCCGTCCGAACGTCATCTCATGGTTGAACGAGAGATCGTTCGGTGCGGTCGACTCGGCCGCGATCGCGAAGTCCACGGCCTCCTGCAGACGGCCGGCGTCGAAGCCGGCCGAGGCAGGATCGCGGCGCTCCCAATCGAGATGTGCGCCCGGCCAATAGCTCTGGGCTTGCGCCGACAGGGCTGTGACGGCGATCAGTGCAGCCGCGCCGGCAACGGCTCGGGGGGCCAGACGAGTCATCGTTTCTCCGTTCGTTGGGATGAGGCGGACACGGTAGGGGACGACATACTCCCACGCCACGCTTTGCCTCCGTATCTTGCAGCGATTCTCGCCGCTCGCTGGCTGGCGGAAGCACCCGTTACTACGAGGGCATACGTCCATTCCCAGGGCTGAACTTCCCCGTCTCGTCGAGTCTCTGGCGGAAGCCGCCGGCAGGAATCGGGTCGGCCGCAAGCTGGTCGTCGCACCCAACTTCTCTGCCGGGCGAGAGCTACTGCGTCGGTTGGCGCTCAGTGGCGACGGCTGGATCGGCTTCGAGGTCACCACGCCGCACCGGCTCGCGCAGCGTCTGGCTCTGGCGAAGCTGGAGGCGGATGGACTTCGCCTTCTCGATGCGTTCGAGCAGCAGGCGCTTCTCGACGAGGCGCTCGATGCCGTCCTTCGCACGGAGACCGGGCCGCTCGCCGACCTTTCCGAAGGCGTCGGTTTCCGGACGCGGGTACACGGTGCGATCACCGCACTCCGTCTTGCGGGGATCGGACCGCGGGAGCTGGACGAGGCGCGCTTTGCCCAGTGGGAGAAGCGGCTCTTTCTGTTGAGAGTTCTGCAGCGGTACGAGCGGCTCCTCTCGGAGCGCCGGAGGGCTGACGTAGCGCACATTCTGCGCCTTGCCCTCGACGCCCTCGAAGATGCCGGGACGCGCATGCCGGACGTGGTCGACGCCGAGAGTGTGTTGCTCGTTCCCGGCGTCGGAACTCGAGGGCTCCAGGGTCGACTGATCGCGGCGTTGGGTACGCGTGGGGCCAAGGTCCTTGAAACGGACCCGGTGATCGGGTTCGACGTGCCCGACCGTGTGCTTCAGGCACGAAATGGTCACCCGGCGGCTCGCTCCTCCTACCTCTACGATCCGACGGGCTGGAAGAGGGAAGCAGAGGAGGGAGATGATGGTGGTGGCGACGAAATCGTCGAGCCCTCCCCGATTCGGATCGACGCCTTCGCTGCCTCTTCTATCGAGGCCGAACTTCGTGAGGTGCTCCGGAGGACGCTCGAGGCGGGACTCACCTGGGATCAGGTGGAGATCGTCGCTACCGACGCCGAGGCATACGGGTCGGCGTTGCACGCGTTGGGGCGGCGCCTGGGGATTCCCGTGACCTACGCAGTTGGACTTCCGATCGGGCGCACACGGACCGGCCGTGTGCTTCTCGCCTATCTGGATTGGATCGAGGAGGGATTCCAGGCGCACGTGATTCGGCGACTGCTCGAGGCTGGCGACCTTCGGGCTCCGCGGTCTCGGGGTTCGCATGCTCCGGCCGCGCTTGCACGACGCTTCCGGACCCTTCGTGTGGGCTGGGGTCGAAAGCGCTACCGCGATCAAATCCGTGAGGCTCTCGGGGGCCTCGACGAGCTGGTCCCCGGCAAGGTGGAGTCACCCGAGGGATTCGAGCGCCGGCTCGAGCGTGCGCGCTCCGAGTTGGAAGCGCTGAAGTCGATCTTGTATCCCGCCCTCAAGGCCACCCCAGCGGTGCCCGATCGGATGGGGGAGGGTGGAGCTCTGGTGTCGCCCGCCGAATTGGCACGAGGATTGGCGGCCTTCCTGCGCAGGGTGCCGCGAGGTCGCGGTCCTGATCGCGCCGCGAGAGAGGAGGTCGGGCGTATTCTCGAACGCATCGGCGCGACGTTGCACCGACGCACCGAGTTCCGGGCGGCCGTCTCGATCGTTCGTGCGTACCTCGACATTCATGTGCGCCCGGAGTTGGCCGGGCAGGATGAGGACGGAGCCGGCGCGCCCTGGTCGTCGATGGGGGGCGCCCTGCATATGAGCGACGTCGAGCATGGCGGGTTCACCGGGCGTCGGGCGGTATTCCTCGTTGGACTCGACGCGGAGCGCATTCCGGGGGGAGGATCCCAGGATCCGGTCCTCCTCGATTCCGACAGGCGGGTCCTGGGCCAGGAGTTGCCCACCGCGACCGAGCTGATGCGTGAGCGGACCTTCCGATTCGCGTCGCTCTTCGCTCGCCTCCGTGGCACGGTCACCATGAGCTACGGAGCGTGGCAGGCGACAGAAGCCCGCACTGTGGGGCCCTCGTCTGTGATGCTGCAGGCGCTGCGTCTTTCCCGGGCGGATCCCTCGCTCACGTTCAAGGATCTTCACGAGACTCTTGGACGAGTCGTGAGCGCCGTACCGATGGCGGGACGGCCGCGGCTCGACTCGGACGACTATTGGATGGCGGCCCTCGGTGGGGGAGACGTTCTCCAGCAGGGCAAGGCGGCAGTCAGGGCGTCCTTCCCGGAACTCGACGCCGGTCTGACTGCACAGGAGGCACGGAAGGAAGGAATTCCCTCTGCCGTGCACGGGGTGATCGCCTCACGCCCCACGGAGTTGGATCCGCGCCTGAGCGACTCGATCGTGGTGTCCGCGAGCCGCCTCGAGGCGTTGGGCGCCTGCCCGCTCCGGTATCTACACGGGTCGGTGCTCCGGTTGTATCCGCCGGATGACCCCGAACTCGATCCGGACGCGTGGTTGGACGCCCGTGAGCGAGGGAGTCTGTTGCACGCTGTGTATGATGCGACGCTCCGAGAAGCGAAGGACGCGGGTCTCAAGTTCGACGATCCGGCCTTCGAAAAGCTCGCGCTCCACCGGCTCTCGGAGGGGCTCGTGCGTCTCCGGGCCGAAGTGCCGATTCCGGGGGAAGGGACACTCGCTCGCGAGACGTCTGCGCTCCAGGAGGATGTTCGCTCGTTCGTGCGGATGGTGCGGCAGCACACGCCACAGTACGCTGCGCTCGAGCTGCGTTTCGGTCTGGGCGAGGACGAGCCCGTCGAGCTGGATCTGCCCCTGGGTGCGCTCAAGCTGCGCGGGGCGATCGATCGGGTGGATCAGGATCTCGCCGGGCTCCACGTGATCGACTACAAGACAGGCGCCCCCTATGGGTACGAGAAGGGGGTGTTCGACGGCGGACGCCGCCTTCAGCACGCCGTCTATGCGCACGTCGCCGAGGCTCGCCTCCAGAACGACGTGGTGGACGGGCAGTACCACTTCCCGACACGCCGCGGACAGAACCAGTCCTTCACGTACCCGCGGAGCGCGCTTGCGTCGGTGAGCGAGCTCCTCGACATCATGCTGGACGGGGTGGCCGCCGGGCACTTCGTGCCCACGAATGACGCAAAGGACTGCAGGTTTTGCGACTTCTCTGAAGTGTGTCGCGCAAGCCAGGGAGAATGGGGATCTACGAGGTCACCGCTCGCAGACTGGTCCGAGCAGCATGCGAACACCGGGCTTCAGCCCGCCTTTGAACAGCTCAAGCGTTCGCGCACCTTCGAAGACTGACCCGAGCGTCAGGCGTCGGGGGTCTCTCCGGAGAGAATGGCGCGCAGGATGTGGGTATCGATGTTGCCACCGGATATGACGGCGACGATACGCTGCTCGACCTCGGAATCCTCACGGCACTGGTACTCCAGAGCGGCGGCGAGGGCACTTCCGCCGGCCCCCTCTGCGATGACGTGGGCCCGCGCTGCGAGCGTTCGAATCGCGTCGCA
>JBDGVS010000072.1:0-9114 GCA_039585535.1 Gemmatimonadota bacterium
ATCCTTGTAGCGCTGCAGGATCGACTGAACCGTCGTCGCGACCCGGTAGTGGCGCTCACCCACGAACTGGGGATCCATGATGCGCGACGACGAATCGAGCGGATCCACCGCGGGGTAGATGCCCTGCTCCGAAATCGCACGCGACAGAACGGTCGTCGCGTCGAGGTGCGTGAACGCAGTCGCAGGCGCAGGATCCGTAAGGTCGTCGGCGGGGACGTAGATCGCCTGCACCGACGTGATCGAACCGGACGCGGTCGAGGTGATTCGCTCCTGCAGCTCACCCATCTCCGTACCGAGCGTGGGCTGGTATCCCACCGCCGACGGCATGCGTCCGAGCAGTGCTGACACCTCGGAACCCGCCTGCGTGAAGCGGAAGATGTTGTCGACGAAGAGCAGCACGTCCTGGCCCTCGACGTCGCGGAAGTACTCAGCCATGGTCAGCCCGGACAGGCCGACACGGAGGCGGGCTCCCGGAGGCTCGTTCATCTGGCCGTAGACCAGCGACGTCGAGTCCAGAACGCCGGACTCTTTCATCTCGAGCCAGAGGTCGTTCCCCTCACGCGTCCGCTCACCCACACCACAGAAGACCGACTTTCCGCCGTGCTCCTGAGCGATGTTGTTGATGAGCTCCATGATGATGACCGTCTTACCGACACCCGCGCCGCCGAAGAGGCCGGTCTTTCCGCCCTTCACGTACGGAGCGAGAAGGTCGACGACCTTGATGCCGGTCTCGAAGATCTCGGTCTTCGGCTCGAGCTGGTCGAACTTCGGAGCGAGGCGGTGGATCGGCCAGCGCTCGACCTCCGACGCCTTGTCTCCCCCGACCGGTCCCATCTCATCAACGGGCTCACCGAGCACGTTGAGGATACGACCCAGTGCGGCCTCACCGACCGGCACCGAGATGGAGGCCCCGGTGTCGACGACCTCCATACCGCGGGTCACGCCGTCGGTAGAAGACATCGAGACGGCACGGACCTGGCCACGACCGATGTGCTGCTGCACCTCGGCCACGACCTCGATCTCCTGACCGGCCTCGTTCGTCGTCGTGAGCGAAATCGCGTTGTAGATGTCAGGCAGATGACCTGTCTCGAACTCGACGTCGAGAACCGGTCCAATAACCTGAACGACACTTCCGATGTTATCAGCCATGATGCTCTGGGTTGGTTGTCCCTACTCGAGGGCAGCGGAGCCACCGACGATCTCGGCGATCTCCTGCGTGATCTGGGCCTGACGGGCCCGGTTGTACGTGCGGGTGAGGTGCTCGAGCACGTCACCCGCATTGTCGGTAGCACTCTTCATCGCCGCGCGGCGCGCACCCTGCTCCGCAGCGGCATTCTCGACCAGAGCCGTGTAGACCGCATTGCGGATATACGCGGGCAAGATCCTCTCGAGAATCATGTCGCCACTCGGCGTCAGGATGTAGTTGTCAGCCGCCGCTGCACCCTCGTCACCCTCGATCGGGAGGAGATCCCGAGTGTGGGGCGGCGTGGACATCGCGGACTTGAATTTCGAACTCACGACGTAGACCGCGTCGACGGCACCGCTTTCGAATCGATCACGGATCGGACCGATCACCTTCTCCGCATCTTCGACGGTCGGGTAGTCGCTAATGTCGACGTGCTGGGTCTCGATCGCCTCACCCCGGAAGCGGAAGTAGGCCACCGCCTTCTTTCCGGCAATGTGCAACTCCGTCTCGATCCCCTGCCCCCGCAACTCGTCCATGAGAAGGCGGGCTTGCTTGATCAGATTCGAGTTGAAGCCACCGCAAAGCCCACGATTCGCCGTAAGCAGCAGGACCGCCGCACGCTTCACCTCTTCCGGTCGACGCATGATCGGATACTTCTCCGACAGCGCCGGCGAATACAGGCCACCCACGATTTCATGGAGTGCCTCGGCATACGGCTTGGCCGCGTATACGCGATCCGTCGCGCGCTTCAACTTCGAAGTCGCCACGAGCTCCATGGTGCGCGTGATCTGCTTGGTGTTCTCTACCGATTTGATCCGGCGTTTGACTTCCCGAGAACCTGCCACGTCGTCTCTACCTCCTGAAGATCAGCGTGGTATCAGGCGGAGGCGCCGACGGCCTGGTGCTCGGCCGCAAACGTCTCGTTGTAGCTCTGGACCGCTGACACGAGCTGCTCCGTCAGTTCGTCCGTAAGCTGGCCACCTTCTCGGATGCCAGTGAGCACATCCTCGTGCTTCGACTGCATCGTCTGGTGGAAGCCGAGCTCCCATGCCCGGAGTTTGTCGATCTCGATCTCGTCCAGGTAGCCATTCGTCACCGCGTAAATCACGGCGACCTGGTTCTCCACCGGCATCGGCTGATACTGCGGCTGCTTCAGGATTTCAACGGTACGCGCACCACGCGCAAGCTGGCGCTGCGTCGCCGCATCGAGGTCCGACCCGAACTGAGAGAAAGCCTCGAGTTCGCGGAACTGAGCAAGGTCGAGGCGCAAACGGCCGGCGACCTTCTTCATGGCTTTGATCTGTGCCGCTCCACCAACCCGCGACACCGAGATTCCGACGTTTACCGCGGGGCGGACACCGGAGAAGAAGAGGTCCGGCTCGAGGAAGATCTGCCCGTCGGTGATCGAGATCACGTTGGTCGGGATGTACGCAGATACATCTCCGCCTTGCGTCTCGATGATCGGCAGCGCGGTGAGCGAACCCCCTCCGAGTTCGTCGGACAGCTTCGCCGCGCGCTCGAGGAGACGCGAATGCAGGTAGAAGACGTCACCCGGATACGCCTCACGCCCCGGAGGACGGCGAAGCACGAGCGAGAGCTGGCGATACGCCTGGGCCTGCTTCGAGAGATCGTCATACACGACGAGCGTGTGCTTGCCTTGCCACATGAAGTGCTCGGCCAGCGCCGTCGCCGCGTAGGGGGCGATGTACTGCATCGGGGCCGGATCGGAGGCGTTCGCCGTAACGACGATGGTGTAATCCATCGCGCCGTGCTCACGCAGCGTCTCCACGACACTCCGGACCTTACCGGCACGCTGACCGATCGCGCAGTAGATGCAGATGACGTCGGTGTTCTTTTGATTGATGATCGCATCGATCGCGACAGCAGTTTTACCGGTACCCCGGTCGCCGATGATGAGCTCACGCTGTCCGCGGCCGACCGGGATCATCGAGTCGATCGCCTTGATACCCGTCTGCATGGGCTCGCCGACCGGCTGACGCTTTACGATACCCGGCGCGACGATATCGATCTGGCGAGTGCCCTCGATTCCGTCGATGGGACCGTGGCCATCCTGCGGCTCCCCGAGCGGATCCACCACTCGGCCGAGGTAGCCGGCGCCCACGGGCACATCCAGAACGCGACCCGTCCGGCGAACCTGATCGCCTTCGTGAAGGTCCGTCCAATCACCCATGATCACGGCGCCGATGTTGTCCTCTTCGAGGTTCAACGCGAGCGCGGTCACCGTATCGCCCGAGTGGGACGAGGTGATTTCCAGCATTTCGGACGACATGGCCTTGGTGAGGCCATAAATGCGCGCGATACCGTCCTTAACCTCCAGGACTTCGCCGATCTCCTCCGCCTGGAGCTCGTCTTCGTACCGCTCGATTTCGTTGAGCAGGACGTCCTTGATCTCGCTGGCGCGGAGTTGGGAGTCGTTGGCCATCTCGATTTGGTCCTATGAAGAATTGAGTTCGGATCAGGCGTCGGATGCTTCGGCCATGCCGTGAGGCATCTCGGCCTGGAGCAACTGACGACGCATTCCTTCCATCCGTCGTCGCACCGATCCGTCATATATCGTGTCACCGGTTCGAACGACGATCCCCCCGAGAATCTCGGGCTGAACCCGAATATGGGGGATCGCCTCTTTGCCGAGCGTCGCAGAAAGCTTCTCCGTGATCAGTCGGCGGGTCGCATCGTCCACCGGACGGGCAACCGTGACCTGCACATGCTCTCGCCCGAGATGCTCATCGAGCAGCGCATGGTATTCCTGTGCAATACTGCGAATCAGCTTCTGGCGCCGCTTATCGATCGTGACGAGCACGAAGTTCACCACGTGCTTCGGAAGGACTTCTCCGAATGCGCGCTGCACCACTTCCTTCTTGGCTTCGTCGCTGATCCTGGGCGTCTCGAGAAAGAGCCTCATTTTCGGGTTCTCTTCCAACAGCGACGCCACCGTCTCCATCGCCCCACCGTACGCCTCGAGAGCGTCATGGCGGCGGGCGAGTTCGAACAACGTTTCCGCGTAATTCCGTGCGACCGTTTCGTCTCGCACTCTACGCGCTCCCCATCTCGCTCAGGTAGCGCTCGACGAGCTGTCGGTCCTTGTCCTGATCCATGTTCTCCTGCATCAGGCGGGACGCCGCGGCCAGTGCCAGTTCGACCGACTCCTTGCGGAGCGCATCGATGGCCTGATCCCGCTCACGTTCGATCTCGGCACGCGCACGTTCCACCATGGCCTGCGACTCGAGGCGAGACTTCTCCTCGATTGCCTTTCGGACGTGTTCGCCGGCCGCCCGGCCCTCGGCGATCAACTCGTTGGCCTGACGCCGCGCGTCGGCCAACTGCTCCTTGTGTTCCGCGAGGAGCTTCGCGGCTTCCTCGTTGCGGCTCGCGGCCTCGTCCAACTTCGACTGAATACCGCTTTCGCGGGCCTCGACGGCCCCGAGAATCGGTCCCCAGGCAAAACGGCGAAGAATGCCGAGCAGCGCCAGGAAGACGATTCCCGTCCATACGGTGGTACCGAGATTCACGGTGAAGAGAGGTGTAGTCCCCTCCGCACCCCCCTGCGCCCATGCCACCGACGGCATAGCGAGCAGGACGGCGGCCATTGCACCGATGCGACTCGTCTTCATACCAAGCTCCCTGTTGTTCCGATCTCTTCGACGCCCCGAGATCGGGGCGTGAGTCGGATTAGAACTTGAGGAATGCGAGACCGAGGCCGAAGAGAGCCGCGCCCTCGATCAGAGCCGCGAGAATGATCGACGCAGTCTGGATGTTTGCGGTCGCTTCCGGCTGACGCGCGATGCCCGCGGCCATCTGAGCACCGATCTGGCCGATACCGATACCGGCACCGATCACGGTGAGACCGATCGCGAGGCCGGCACCGATGAGGCCAACGCCGCCCTGAGCCGCTGCATCCTGAACCACTGCAAGCGTGGAAAACATGTTTCAGATCCTCGAAAGTGGAGGGTGTAGTACGAACTGGAAAACGAACCGGTCAGCGCATCAGTGCGCGTGCCGGATGAGACCGATGAACACCGAAGTGAGCATCGCGAAGATGTATGCCTGTAGACAGGCCACGAAGAGCTCCAGAATCATGAGTGCGCTCATGATAAGGACTGCAACGCTTCCGACGAGAAAGCTCTGGGTCACCAGGATGAGCCCGACAATCGCCAGGATCAGGATATGGCCCGCCATCATATTGGCGAAGAGACGCACAGCCAGCGCGAACGGCTTGGTGAGCTTCCCGAGGAATTCTACCGGAGCCATGATGACCAGCATCACCGGCTTGAGCGGCGTCGGGAGTCCAGCCGGAATGAAGAAGATCGTCTGCGCGTATCCGACCGCGCCGAGCGCGCGAAATCCAGCGATCTCCGTCACGACGAAGGCGATCACCGCCAGCGCGGCCGTAACTGACAAGTTGGCCGTCGCCGTGATCCCGAACGGGGTCAGCCCAAGCAGGTTCATGAAGAGGATGAAGAAGAAGATCGTGAGGATGAACGGCGTAAATCCGTCACCATCCTCTCCGATATTCGCCCGCACGACATCGTTCCTGAAGTAGAGAATCAACGCCTCCATCGCGTTCGCAAAACCGGAAGGAGCCTTCCCTTCCTCTCTGCGAGTGCTCGCTCGCGCGACCGGGACGAAGATTCCGATACAGATGAACGCCGCCAGGAAGATGAAGATCAGCTGGCGGGTCGGCGAAAGATCGAGTGTGAGGCCGCCGATGTGGATCGGATCGAAGGCCAACGTGCTCAGGTCGAAATGCAACCCGCCGAACTCCATCTCCCGTGCATCCTCGAGATGGTGCGAGATGTAGTCCGGGATCTCGCCAATCGAGCCGAGTCCGTGCGCGGCGTCGGAGGCTTCGGCGCCGTGGGCCGCTTCCTGCGAGGGGTCGGCGCCTTGGGCGCCGCCGCCCTGAAAGAGGGAGGCAATGAATCTCATCGGGCGTACTCGCTGCGGTCGGGCGTACCGAGGAAGACAGGCTCGAGCAGGTGGAAGGCAAACACGAATCCGGCGGCAGAGAGAATCGCCACCGTCGGGTCACCCATGCGACCAACGGTCACGGCAGTACCCACCAACGCCACGAACGCCAGGCGAGTAACCATGCCCAGAGCCCAAGACTTCATGAAGGCCTGCGGATCGCCATGGGCGCCTGAAAGCATAGTGAAGAGTCCGAACTGCACGACAACCGCCAACAGTCCGACCACGAGGACGCTCGTCCCTGCGGACGAACCTCCGAGAGGCCAAGAAAACGCTGCCGAGAAGGCAACGAGGGCGAGTGCGGTAGCAGCGTAGCGCGAGCGTCCCGTCATGGGGCTTTCGATTTCCGGTCCTGTTCAGTGCGCGCGGTTACGTGCGCGTAAAGACTGTAGAAGCCAGCGGTCGCGCCGATCAGTGCTCCCGTGACTGCGAGCACATCGGCCGCCCCTACCTTCGTGCCGATCCAATGGCCCAGAAATCCGAAAACGAATCCGGAAACGGCGATGTTCATCGCGCGGCCGAGTACTTCGCCCGCTGCAGGTGCCGGTCGGACCCTTTTCGATTCGTCGGATTGGTCGTCTGACGTTGTCATGACGGCGTATCCTCCCAAGCCGGCAAAGATTAAAGGCTTGTGAAAAAAGGCGCAAGCGCTTGAATCGGCATTTCGTAAGGATTGTACACCCTTCCGCGGCGTGCCGCGCCCGTGCTTGACGGGTGGCACGCCCACGACCTTAATTCGGCGTCGTTCTCTCGCGCGGTTTCTGACCGCCTTCGACCTACCAGATGAATCCGAAAACCGAATCCTCACCGTTGGTCGACCGCGACGAAGAGCTTCTCGAACGGGCCGCAGAAGCTTCGGCGAGCGTGCGCGTCGAGGTCGCGAAGCGGATCGTCGGACAGCGCGAAGTCATCGACGAGATGCTCGTCGCCCTCCTGGCGAATGGTCACGCGCTGCTCGTCGGCGTTCCTGGACTGGCAAAAACACTTCTCGTCCAGACCGTAGCCGACGCCCTGGATCTCGACTTTAATCGGATCCAGTTCACGCCGGACCTCATGCCAACGGACATCACCGGCACAGAGGTCATTGAAGAAGATCGGACGTCCGGACGCCGCGTCTTCCGCTTCGTGAAGGGGCCGATCTTCGCGAACATCGTGCTCGCTGACGAGATCAACCGCACGCCTCCCAAGACCCAGGCGGCACTCCTCGAGGCGATGCAGGAGCGCTCGGTGACGGCTGCGGGCGAAACCCATCGCCTGCCACCCCCGTTCTTCGTGCTGGCGACCCAAAACCCCATCGAGCAGGAAGGGACCTATCCTCTGCCTGAGGCCCAGCTCGATCGATTCATGCTCGAGCTCCCGATCCACTACCCGAGTCGGGAAGAGGAAGAGGAGGTCGCGATGCGTACCACGGGCGAGGGACAGGAGGAGGTCCAGGGGGTCATCTCTGCTCAGGAGTTGATCGAGCTCCAGGGCCTCGTGCGACGAATCCCTGCGCCGCCCTCCCTCGTGTCCTTCGCCGTCCGACTGGCACGCGCGACGCGTCCCGGTGGCGAGGCTGCCTCGGTGACGTCCAAATACGTCTCATGGGGCGCGGGTCCGAGGGCATCCCAATACCTGGTGCTAGGAGCAAAGGCCCTCGCGGCATCGCGCGGAGTGGCCTTGCCGTCCTATGATGACGTGCGAGCTGTAGCCCCGGCGGTACTCGCGCACCGCGTCGTGCTTAACTTTGAGGCGGAGGCCGACGGTCGGTCTACGCGCGACGTGATTCAAGAACTCCTCGAGGAGAGCAAGGGTTGGACGTAGACCAGGGATCCGGCGACCACCCTCCGAGTAGTCGGCAGGTGGACTCGTCATGATGGGACTGGCCGCGGCTGTGGTGGTCCTGTTGTTACTGACGTCCGCCGTACTCACCGCGATCCACGACGCCGCTTTCCAGATCGCGTCCTCGCATGTGCGAACGCTTCAGGAGGAGGGCTTCTCTGGTGCGAGTTCTCTAGCACGGGCTCGCGACCGCAAGCACTCCGTCCAGGCCAGCGTTCGAGTCGTCACCCAGGCGTTCAACCTCGGCGCACTTTCGCTGATCGCGCTCACACATGTGTCCACCTGGGGTCGCGGTGGGGCGATCGCCTCTACCCTGATCGGGGCGGTGATCGTTCTCGTCGTCGCAGATCTGATCCCGCACCTCATTGCAGCACGTCGTCCTGTTCGACTGGCTCTCTCGGGAGCTTCGGTGCTGCTCACGGTCGAGCGCCTGGCGCGTCCTTTGACTGCTCCTGTGGAACGTCTCGAAGAAGCGATCGGTGGCAACCACGAGGAGCTCACCGATCAGCATCGCGAGCTGAGGGAGATCCAGGAGATCGGGGAAGAAGCCGGCGTCCTGGAGGAGGGAGAGAACCGGCTGGTGGAGCGGGCATTCCGCCTCGATGAGACCATGGCATGGGACGTGATGGTGCCGCGGGTCGACATCTTCGCCTGGAGCGAGGATCGGACGTTGGCCGAGGTGGTCGGCGAACTCGCGGGTGTACCGCACAGTCGTGTACCCGTCTATCGGAACTCAGTCGATGATGTAACGGGCATACTCTACGTGCGGGAAGCGTATGCCGCGTACGCCGAGGGCGCACGAGACGTCCGACTCGGTGAGCTTGCTCGCGAGCCTTTCTTCGTACCAGGCTCACTCGCGCTCACGCAGCTTCTCCATGACTTCCAGTCCCGCCGAATCCACATGGGTATCGTGGCAGACGAGTTCGGTGGCACCGATGGCCTTGTGACGCTCGAGGACGTGCTGGAGGAACTCGTCGGGGAGATTCGCGACGAGACCGATCAGGAAGAAGACGAGATCGTCCGGATCTCCGATGAGGTCGTCGAGTGCGACGCCGGCGTAGACCTGCGAGCTCTCGCCGAGCAGCTCGACGTGCCCCTCGAAAACACTGAGCATCGATCGC
>JBDGVS010000073.1:0-9078 GCA_039585535.1 Gemmatimonadota bacterium
AGCCCCATGCCGAGCACCACGGAACCGAGGGCAGTCAGGAGGAGTGCGCCGAAGAGATTGCCTTGCGACAGGGTGATGATCAGCTCGGACATACGCAGCCCGATCCCCGTGAGGGACGCTACCCCAACGACGATCCCGGCCGCCGCACACGCTGCGGCTACCTGCACCGCACCGCGCCCAGCCCGTTCCATGATCTCGCGCATCTCATCGGGCGATGGCCGGGTGGAGGGACGCAGGAGCGCCATGCCCAACGCCGTGGTCACACCCCAGAAGGCCGCGCGCATCGGAGACCGGCCCATGCCGAGGAGCACGACGATGATCGCGAGCGGAAGTAGCAGGTGAAGTCGATCCGCGATCGGTTCCGGGTCCAGCTCGGTTTCCGGCTCGATGCCCATGCGCCCGGCACGGAAATGAATCGCGGCCAGAAGCGCGGCATAGTAGAGGACCGCGGGAATGATCGCGGCGATCGCGACCTCGATGTACGCGATGTTCGTCCACGTCGCGAGAATAAACGCCCCCGCTCCCATCACGGGCGGCATCAACTGACCGCCGGTACTCGCAGCCGCTTCGATGGCCCCCGCGAAGTAGGGCTTGAAGCCAGCGCGCTTCATGAGAGGAATCGTGAAGGTGCCGGTCGTCACCACGTTTGCGACGGCACTTCCTGAGAGCGATCCCATGAAGGCACTCGCCACCGCAGCAGTCTTCGCAGGCCCACCTCGTGTGCGGCCGGCCACGCGGTTCGCCATGGCGATCAGGAGTGCGCCACCCCCGGCGGTCTCGAGTACCGCCCCGAACAGCACGAACAGGTATACGAAGTCCGCAGAGACTCCGAGCGGAATCCCCCACAGCCCCTCGGTCGAAAGGTAGAGATGTTCGATGATACGGGTCGCACCGTATCCGCGGTGCGCCAGAAAGCCGGGCAGGTAGGGGCCGGACACCGCATACAGCAGTGCCAGGATGCAGACGGTGATCAGTCCCCAGCCAGTAGCCCGACGCGCGAGCTCGATGACCAGGAGGATTGCGAGCGCACCCATCGCAAGGTCGACACCCGTAGGGCTTCCGGAACGTCCGACCAGTTCCTGGTTCTCGAGCGCAATATATGCGCACGCCATGATGGAGAGCCCGGCGAGCAACCAGCCGAGTCCCCCCCGAATGCGTTCGAGCGACGGCACGCCGTCCGAGTCAGCGGGTGCGCGGAGTCGCCTCTGGACGCCGACGCCGAGGAAGCCGAGGGTCGCCATGAGCGCCAGGTGCACCGGCCGCTGGATGAGCGCGGTGAATGGGGAGTAGCCGGCCGCGTACATGTGGAAGATGGCCGCCATGCTCGAAACGACTGCGATGACCACCGCCGCGTTACGACTACGTCCCTCGTTCATCTGATCAGCCCCGTGCGGGCGTTTCTGACTACATGAAACGCGCGATGATGAGCGCCGTGCCGCTGAAGAGCACCAGCAGGATCGCGGCGGCGCTCGAGAAACTCCGGCGCCGATCGATGGCGTGAACACCCTGTGCTATGACGAGCGTCGACCATATCTGAGTGAGATCGAAGACCCGGAGGACGTTGAGTACGTAGCCGTCCGGTAAGAAGACGAAGAAGCTGGCGAGATTAAGCGTGAACTGCGGATCGCCCGTCGAGATTCGGAGGGGCGTGACCAGCAACCCGAACAGAAGGGGAATGAAGTACGCGTGCGAAACCACCGCAAGGTACTGCCGGAAGCGACCTTCGTCGCCCAGAACAAACGCGAAAATGATCGTATAGACGCCGGTGAAGACCGCCGTAAAGGCGAGGGTGCTGACGACCGAGCCCAGGGGGATGACCACGCGCATCATTTCTAGCGCTCTGTCGGTCATTTCCGGGAACTCTGCCCCCCGTTCCAACGCCGCCTGACGGTTCATCTCCATGAACACGTCCACCGGGATGAGCGCGACGGAGAGACCCACCAACGCGGCCCCCGCCAAGAGCGCACCGATCCAGCGCGGATCGAGTACCAGCTCGTCCATCAGCCTCCCGGGGCTGAAGAACACCGCTACCAGTCGAGCGGGGAGCGCCGGCAGGGACGACTCGTTTTCCTCGGCGACGTCCCTGTTAGAGGCACTTTCGGGTCGCGGATCGTCCGACATGACTCCTCCTACGAGATCTGAAGTCGGGCCCGCTGCGTACTACGGACCTGGATGGGAAGCGGGAAAGGAGAGATCGGAATCTCCACCTCACCGGAGCCGATCGCCTCTCGATAGTGCTCGAAGGGGATACCTGACTGGAGGTCCCACAGGACGTATCCCGTGACACCCATCTCCGAAGCCTGCTGGATGTCCATCCCGGCGATTGCCATGGCATTGGATATCGTCGCTGCTCCGGCGAACTCGATGTGGAGAAGCGCCAGGCCGTCGATCACGGTGTCTCCCACCACGGTGTACTGCAGTACCGAAACCTCCGTACGGACTCCCGGCCCGTCTGCGCCAGAATAGCTCACGGAGTCGACCCAGCTCTCCCCGGGCAGGGCCGCTCTTCCCGGCAGTGCCGGGAAGAAGGAATGTGCCAGGCTGAGTCCCGACACCATCTGCGACGCTTCATCCGAGACTACGGGCTGACGCGATACCGTCGGGTCACCGACACGGTTGAGCACAAAGGCCAGATCCCCCGAGACCATGCTCTCGTCCACGCGCACCGGCGCACCCATGGGCTGGTTGAGCGACGCGGACAGCGAGCGAATCGTTAGAACGACCCCGACACCAGAGGCGGCCTGGTCGAAGTCGACGTCGATCTCGGCCACGCCGTGCTGGCTCAGCTCCATCGCCTGGCCCATCACACTTACCTGGACAGAAGTAGTGTCGGAATAGGCATAGGTGGCCGACGACAACGTCTGCTCACCATACGCCAGCGCGGGAGGAGCAGGTGGACCACCACCGCACGCCCAGGCGAAGGCAACAGTGAGTCCCACTCCGAGCAGTACCCGTCGGGCCCTGAATCTGGTCATTCATCCTCTCCGTCGGTAAACCGAACGATAGCCGAAGTGAGAATCCAGCCACCCTTGGCCGGGTCATGGCTAACTGGTATCCTGATTGACTTCACTCCCGCCTGTACCCTAGTACGACGCGGATCGAGTTCCCCCGCCGCAGGTTTCCATGAGCTTTCGCACCAATCCCGACCGCATTCTCGACAACATCGACCGCGCCCGAAACCGGGACGCGGAAAGCGCGGGTCTGTATGTAGAACGTCAGGCGATGGGTCGAGAACTCGAGTCCCAGATGCCCGACCTGGACGCAACTACTACGGAGCGTACGAAGCGGGTCTTCTCGGCACTCGAGCGAGCTTACACAAAAGCAGCCCAGCGCACGGAGCTCGGACGACTCGCCTCCCGCTTCCAGGCGGTCGGTGACATTCACCATCACCACGCTCGTGGCGACGTAAGTATCTCGATCCAGTATATGGATCACGAGCGTTACGACGACGTCGGTGTCTCCCCCTTCGAGATTCACCCCTACCAGGTCGCGGACGCTAAGAAGGAGACCAAGACCAGCCGCGCAGACGTCAACGCGCTGAGGGTGCTCCGGACAGAGCTTCGAGGCGGCATTCTCGCTGCATGGCAGAAGATCGAGCCGCGGGTGAAGGACGCCATCCGGGACCGCGCCGATATGGGTGCGGTTCAGGTTCAGGTGACGGTCGACCTCCGTCCTGCGGAGTAGCGCGAGCAGCTTTCCACGGCCGCATCGGCCGGGGAGCATCGAGGCGGACGGGGCATCCACGGGCGGCCTCCTGTGTCGATGAACACCCCGCGGGTCCTGTTCGTCTTCCTGGACGGCGTCGGAATCGGCACCGCGGATCCTGCGGTCAATCCGTTTTTCCGCGCGGACATGCCGATTCTGACCTCGCTACTGAGTGGACGTCTCCCCGTGATCGAGAGCGATTCGGCGATCGTGTCCATGGTCACCCCGGCTCCAGGCGCGAGCTCGGGGGACAGGCCTCAGCTGAATCCGCAGTTGCTCACGACGTTCGTGGGCACGGTGGCACCCCTCGATGCCACACTCGACACCGAGGGCACTCCGCAGAGCGGGACGGGTCAGGCGGCGCTTCTGACCGGAAAGAGCACGGCAGTAAGCTACGGACGACACTTTGGGCCATGGACGCCGGTCCGCCTTCGCCCGCTCGTAGAAGAGGAGAGCGTTCTGCGTCGCGCCCGCGACGCCGGCCGATCGGTGGCGTTCGCCAACGCATACCCACGTGGCTGGCCTGGGCCCGGGGGCTCCCGTCGCATCGCCGGTCCGCCGCTGGCAGCTCGCGGCGCAGGCGTTCTCGATCGCCACGAAGAGGCTCTCGGTGCGGGCGCGGCCGTGTCGAGTGAGATCGTAAACGACGGTTGGCGGGAACACCTGGGCCACGACTGGCTCCCCGAGATCACCCCTCGCGAGGCGGGCGCCAACCTGGCGCGCATCGCCAGCGCGCACGATCTGACCCTCTACGCCCATTACAGCACGGACACCGCCGGGCACCGTGGCCTCATGCCCGGAGCAATCCAGGCGCTGGAGCGTGTAGACGAGTTCCTGGGCGGGCTCCTTTCAATGCTTCCGCAGGACACACTTCTGCTCATCGCCAGCGACCACGGAAACATCGAGGACGTCCGCGTGGGGCACACCCGGAACCCTGCGCTCGGCGTGATCGCCCACGCGCGTGCACGAGGTGGGTCTCAACCCGTCACTGATCCACCCGGCGACCTGCGCGACGTGACCCCGTACATCCTGCGAACCCTGGCCGTCGACGCATAGCAGGAAGTCCCAGGCCGCCATGCTCCAGGCGCGCTCAGTCACCGTGTGTGGAGCATGCATCCACGTTCCGGCATTCTGGGCCGACTCCTGATGGAGTCGGAAGGAGTCGCTTCCGACACCCTCGCGCAGGCGCTCGGGCCAATGCGCCGCTCGGGTGAGCGGGTTGGAGACACACTGGTTCGCATGGGTGCGACAACCCGTGCAGGCGTCGCTCGCGCCCTCGCTACCCAACTCGGGATCGACTTCGTAGACGGTCCTCTGCATCCAGAAACCGAGGCGATCGACCTGGTTCAAGCCGAACTCGCGCGTGCCCGTCGGATCATCCCCCTTAGGATCGCGGAAAGGACACTCACACTCGCGATGGCCGACCCCCTCGACGTCTCTGCGCTCGACGACGTCCAGTTCCAGACGGGCCGGCGAATCGAGCCTGTGGTTACAACCCCGGACGCTGTCTGCGACGCCCTCGCCGAATGCTACGGCCCGGCCGATGCTGACGCCGGCGACTCGCTGGACGAGCTCGTGCACACCCTCTCCGCGGGGGCTGCAACCCTCGTCGAGTCATCCGACACGGCACAGGAGTTGGCGCAAGCCACGAGACGCGCACCGGTCGTACGCCTGGTCGACCGGCTCCTCCGCGACGCAATCGACGACGGCGCCAGCGACATCCACGTCGAAGAGACCGGCGACGACGTGCGCGTTCGCTTTCGCCTCGACGGCCGTCTCCGTCAGGCCGTCGACCTTCCGGCGTCGTCGCGCCGCGCCGTCCTGTCGAGAATCAAGGTGATGGCCGGAATGGACATCTCTGTCCGGCGACGAGCCCAGGACGGTAGCCTGGTCTTCCAACACGGCCCGAGGTCACTGACGCTGCGGGTAAGCACACTTCCGGTTAACGGAGGCGAGAAGGCGGTTGTTCGCATCCTCGATCCGACGAGCGCTCCCTCCGACCTGGGCGCGCTCGGGTTGAGCGATCCAGATCTAGCGCAGCTTCGCTCCCTGCTTCGGCGTGGGGAGGGCGTTGTGCTGGCGGCCGGGCCCACCGGAAGCGGAAAGAGCACCACACTCTTCGCCGCACTGTCCGAGCTGGACCGGGACACCCGCAACGTTGTGACTCTGGAGGACCCTGTGGAGTACCGACTCCCCGGGGCCAGCCAGCTTCGCGTGGATCCACGAGCCGGTCTCGGCTTCGCCGACGCGCTGAGAGCAGTGCTTCGACAGGATCCCGATGTCGTGATGGTCGGAGAGATCCGCGACCGGGAGACCGCCGAGATCGCGATGGCGGCAGCGGTTACCGGCCACCTCGTCCTCAGCTCGATCCACACGACGGACGCACCCGGTGCCATCACCCGACTACTGCACATGGGTGTGCCCCCGTTCCTCGTCGCGGGTGGTCTTACCGGTGTGGTCGCGCAGCGGCTCGTGCGGAAATGCTGCGCGCCGTGCCGTGGCCGTGGCTGCTCAGAGTGCGGGGACGGCCTGCGTGGCCGCACGGGCGTCTATCAGATCCTCTCTGTGTCCGATGAGATGCGCGATGAGATCTCCGCAGGAGGCTCATCCGCCCGCCTGCGCAGGCTCGCCGCGGACATCGGGATGCACACACTCGAATCCGACGCCAGGCGAGCGGTAGCGGCAGGGCTCACGACGCCTCACGAGGTCGGCCACCTGCTCCACGCCGGAACGGTGTCCGGCTCCCCCTGCCGCTACTGCGATGCCACGGTGCCTTTCGGGGCGGCAGCATGCCCAGCGTGTGGCCGGGCCGTGGGCAAGCACTGCCCGTGCGGGCGGCAACTCGAACGAAGCTGGCGGTTCTGTCCGTGGTGCATCCGACCCGTCAGGGCGTGAGTGCCCCCCTCAGCTGAACGTCGCCTCTCTTGTCGTAAGACTCTGGATACGCTCGACGTCGAGCTCGACTCCAATACCCGGCCCTGTCGGCACCTTCATCTCGCCATCGGAAACCACAAACTCGGGAGAAACGATGTCCTGCGCCCAATAGCGGCTACTCGCGGAGATATCACCGGGAAGCGTAAAGCCGGGAAGTGAGGCGAGCGCCAGGTTGTGGGCTCGACCAACGCCGGACTCGAGCATTCCACCGCACCATACCGCCAGGCCCGCGCTCTGCATCATGTCGTGGATACGCCGGCTCGTGCCGAATCCGCCCACGCGTCCGGGCTTGATGTTGATGATCCGACAGGAGGCCAGCTCCAACGCGAGCTCGGTATCCCCGATGGTCTTGATCGACTCATCGAGACAGACCGCCGTCTCGATCTGTTCCTGGAGGCGGGCGTGGTGCAGAAAGTCGTCGTACCGAAGGGGCTGCTCGATCATCGTGAGATCGAGTGCGTCCAACTCCCGGAGCCTATCGACGTCATCGAGTGTGTACGCCGAGTTCGCATCGGCCATGAAGGCAATCGTCGGGAACGCCTCCCGTAATCCAGCCAGCACCTCTACGTCACGGCCGGGCTTGATCTTGATCTTCACACGAGCGTAGCCGTCGGCGATGAATCCGGCGACCTGTTCGTGGAGCACTTCGTCGTTCGGCTTAATACCAACGCTGACCCCGACACTGACGGAATCGCGAGTGCCGCCGAGCTTCTTCGACAAAGACACACCGTCGGCCCGTGCCGCCATGTCCCACGCTGCCATCTCCACCGCAGCCTTCGACATCCCGTGACCCCGGATCCAGGAGACGGGAGTGAGCGCGTCCTCGGGGCCTTCCACGTCACGCCCCACGATATTCGGCAGGATGAAGTCCGTGAGAACATGCCACGCGGTGTCGGTCGTTTCGTACGAATAGCCCGGATCGTTCGACGCCACGCATTCGCTCCACCCTTCGAGACCATCGCCCTCCAGGGTGAGCAGAAGGACACGCCTGTCCTGCGTGCCCCCGCTGGAGATCTCGAAGAACTCCTTGAGGCGCATGGGAATCTCGCGGAGTGTCGCTTTTTCGATCTTCATACTGCTCCGTCCGCAGCCGGCGTGGCTGCACCAATAAGGGAAAAGACCTCGTCTACCTGCTCCCACCCGACCCGGAGGAGGAACGCCGAGTTCCTCCCGTACGACTTCATCCCAAGAATGTAGAAGTCGGGCTCGGGATTCTTCAGTGTGTCCGCACCATGACTCTCCTGCGCCAGACAATCGGCCGACGACGACGCAAGCAACGCGGCTGCGAGCTTCATCGGGCCCGACGTAGCGTAGCACTCATGTATCTGGAGCTGGCGGTACATCCGCGCGTCACCCACGGCACCGGTCAGCGAGATAATGCGATCAACGACGACCTGCTCCGTCGAACCGTTCGCAGCCCGAAGGGTGACCACGACACCGTCGGGCGACGCCTCGAGAGCATCCACTGTGCGCCCCACTCGAACGTCGAATGGGGAGTCGTCCGTCGCCAGCCTATGGGCGTGCTCCACCAGAGAATGTCGCATGGGAAGCGCGTCGTCATCGACCGCCCCGAAGGTCGGAGACGGTGAACGAATGGCCCACGTCACCCGAGTGCCGGGGACTCGTTCGACCAGACCCTCCAGGTCGCGCGCAGCAGTCTGTGCGGAGTGCCCTGCCCCCACGAGAAGAATCCGCTGTCCACCCCAGCCGGGAGCTAACCCTCCCAGCAGCGGCGCCTCGAAATCGGGTATTCGGCGAATGATGTACTCCGACGCATCCTCCTCGCCGGGCGCTCGAATCCCCCCCGCACCAAGGGCATTGGGGTTGTCGTATGTACCGCTGCAGTCGAGAACGACATCCGCGTACTCGACCGACTCGCTGCCCGAAGCGTCGCGTAGCAGAAGTCGAAACGGTCGGGAGGCGCGAACACCGGTCCCGATCTCGTCGCTCTTCAACATCCCCTCACGCCCAACGTCCACGACCCTCGTCCCGTAACGGATGTGGGGTGCGATGGTGTCGAGTCCCGCGACGGGCTCGAGCACCTGCTCTACGAGTTCTCCCCCGGTCGGATACGCGTCACGGCCACCGGTATCCTCCGAGCCGGGAACCGAGTGGCCGGCTGTCTCGAGTGCGCGCCGAACGCGAGCGGAGACGTTCATGGACCAGGGAGTGAAAAGCTGCACGTGACCCCACGACCGGACGTTTCCGGAAACCTCAGACGCTCCCTCGTAGATCGTGAAAGGCAATCCGGCCTCCACAGCTGCGAGCGCCGCCTCCAGTCCGATGGGCCCGGCTCCGATGATCGCTATGTGTCTCATGTGGCCGGCTCGGCTGATCGGACCAGCAGGTACGTCGAAACCGGGTCACCTCGCTCGAAGTCCCGCGCCTCATACCCCTCACCGATATAGTGATCGAAGACGGCGCGTGTGGCCTGCCTCC
>JBDGVS010000074.1:0-9046 GCA_039585535.1 Gemmatimonadota bacterium
GCCCCGTCCGGCGACAAGGTGCCCGAACCCAGACTCTCCCATTTCTGGTAATCGACGGGCTGTACGGGCATCTGAGCGTGCACCGGCGTCGCGAAGGTGAGGGTCACGAAGAGCACGAGGAGCGCGTGGAGTGAGGTCGTCTGCGGCAGCTGTCTGATCATCCGTATCTGTCCGAGCCCTGTGGTGTGGCGTGCATGGTACCGGTCGGAAAAGCTCAGCCTCACGTCAGCGTGTCGAGCATGCTCTGAATTCTCGTGGCCAGCAGGTCGGTCAGGGGCGCCGTCGCGGTCTTCATCGTCAGCTCGTGTCGATGCAGGAATTCGCCAACCTCGATTGGCTCGTCGAATCTCACGGTCACCGCGCGTGGGCCCGGGTAGTCCGCTTTCCCCAGCACGTCCTCTTCGAGCTTGAGCAGGGTCTCGGCGATCCTGTCTGTTGTGGGCTGTTCCGCGAGGTACTGACCCGGATAGCTGAAGAGTTGAACTGCCGCGAAGAGGCTGTCGAGATCGTCGTACAGCTCTTTCTCTCGGTCTGCTTCACAGCCCGATTCGGCCGTCAGCTCCTTACGGATCTTGTACCGGAGTGCCTTCACCCGCTCGGGTGTCGTACCGCCCTTTCTCGCATCGAAATGCTCGTCTTCGATGCGTCCGACGAGCTCGTGCTGCAAGTATTCGATCCGCTCCGCGAGAGATCCTGTTCGGGCTGAGCCCAGGAACTCGACTTCCTTGGTGGCAAGGATGCCGCCGCCGAGTCTGTAGATCCGCTCCACAGGATCGAGTTCGGGGCGGGGCTTCCAGTTGATGGCGCGTTCGAGGCGGTCGAGCCGTTCGGTGAAATCGGCCGCCACAGACGGATCGTGGGTGTAGCGCATCGCAGTGGGCACGAGGAATGCTTTCTGCTCGGCCGGCTGACCCTTCGTCGCCCGCAGCAGCATGGTCGCGACGCCCTCGTTCAGGGGTGCGAGTTGCTCATGGTGATGGAAGATCTCGCCCTCAGGGAAGACGACCAGTGGGTGCCGAGCTTCTCGCAAGATGCTCATCGCCATCTTGATGGCGGCCATGTCCGCGCCTTCGCGGTCCACCGAGAAAGATCCGATCCGAGACAGGGCCCAGCGCCCGATTCGCCCCTGGATCTCGAAGACTTCGCGAGCGGCCATGTAATGGAACGCCAGGCCGTCCTTGCGCCCCACTTCTGCGAGCACATGGGGATCGGCATGGTCGGCATGGTTCGGTGCCACGAGGACCATGTGTCCCTGGGCGGTCAGCTCCCGGACCCGGTGCGCGCCTTCCATCGAGATGGTGGCGACCCTGAATTTCCGTCGCAGGTATGTCAGCGTGCCGAGCCATGTCAGCAGCGGGGCGATGAGCCTCGAATAGCGGGGCGGGTGAAAGACGTATTTGACCTGCTCGCGTCTGAGAAGGTCCATCAGTCGCCCCGCTGATCCAGAGCGATCTTTCGAACACCGCGAAGATCGATCTTGCCGGTGCCGAGTAGCGGGAGCGCTTCGACTGAAACGAAGTTCTCGGCCCTGGGGATGAAGAGGTTCGGAAGCCCTCCCTTTTGGAGCCCATCGATCACCGTTGGGATCACTGCGTCCTCGACCGTGTGGAGGACGACGAGTCGCTCGCCTTTTCGCTCATCGGGTACGGACGTGACGGCGAATACCTGAAGTTCAGAGCCTACGGCTTCATGGAGCGCCTCTTCTACCCGGCCGTGGGGGAACATCTCGCCCCCGATCTTCGAGAAGCGAGACAGGCGGTCCGTGATCCGAATGAAGCCGTCCTCGTCGATCAGGCCGATATCCCCGGTGACGTACCATCCGTCCCGAAGTGCCTTCGTGGTCAGGTCTTCGCGCCCCAGGTAGCCCTGCATGACGTTGGGGCCTCGTACGAGCAACATGCCGGGCTCCTGGGAGGGTAGGGGCTCGAGGCTCTCGTCCAGCGTGTCCGGATCGACCGCCCTGACTGCGACACCCGGGAGTGCGCGACCCACGAAGCCGCTCCGTGAGCCCGCCTGGAAGAAGCCCGGAGTGCGGTGATCCGGCAGACTGACGGCGATGATCGGCGAGCACTCCGTGGCCCCGTAGCCTTCGAGTGGCTTCAGGCCGAATCGTTCCTGGAACGCGTTCGAGACTCGGTCGGACAGCTTCTCCGCGCCGACCAGTGCGATTCGAAGTGAGCCGAGCTGGCCGGGGTCCGTCCGCTTCATGTAGATCTGAAGAAACGTGGGCGTCGACGCCAACATCGTGATCCGGTACCGGCGGATGAGCTGTCCGTGGACGGCGGCATCCAGGGGATTCGGGTGATAGATGACACCCATGCCGTAGTTGGCGGCGAACCAGAGCGTGACCATGTACCCGAACGAGTGAAAGAGCGGGAGCACGCCCAGAATCCGATCGCCCGGGAGGATGTGCATCGCCTGCGCGCTGCCCTCCACATTGGCGTCGATGTTGAAGTGGCTGAGCATGACCCCCTTGGGCTCGCCGGTGCTGCCGCTGCTGAAGATGATGGCCACGGTGTCATCCATTCGGGTGGCTCTCGTGGCGCCGCAGAACCGCTCGATGGCGCCGGCCGGTGCAACGAGGGCGAGCATCGCGGCAGCCAGCCTCTGCGGTGCGGTGATACCGGCCGCGACGTCCTCGATCCAGATCGGAGTCAGGCTCTCGGGCAGGGTCACGCCCGCTTTTTCGAGGAACAGCTCACTCGTCACTACGCTGCCGAGGCTGGCCTGCCGTGCCGCCGAGTCGAGGCCGTCCTGCCCCGCGGTGTAGTTCAGGTTGACGACGGTCCTGCCGGACAACGTCGCCGCGAGATTGAGCAGGGCCGCCGGCACGCTCGGGGGGAGCATGATCCCGACGCAACGGTCCCCGCCCCATATCGTGCGCATCCGCCTGGCGAGGGCGATGGCACCGGTCAGGGCTGCAAACCTCGAAACTTTGGGGCGCTGCTCGTCGGCGAACGCCAACGCGCGCGGCCTGCGTCGTGCACTACGAATGAAGCTTCGCTGGAGGGGTACTCGGCGGGGCTTCTGAGCAATCCAGGCGTCGGCGCCCAGCTCGCGGATCGCCTGGCGGACTTCGAACACCGATGAGGAGGTTGGCAGCGGAGACCCGAACGAGACTGTGACGGGGTAGGGCACCTTTCTGGGGATTTTCCAGACGTATCGGCCGCCGGCGCGGCTGAATATGCTGCCCCACACCTGGCCGAGATGGACCGGAATGATTGGAGTGTTACGCCCCTTCACGATGCGTTCGAAGCCCTGCTTGAAGGGCAGCATCATTCCGGTGCGGGTGAGCTGGCCCTCGGGAAAGATGCACACGACCTTGCCCTGATCCAGGAAGCTGGCCGCCTGGTTCATGGCGCCGATGAGTGCACGCGGACTTCCCGAAGACGAGATCGGAATCCACTCCATGAGCTTCGCCAACTGCTTCAGTCCGGGACGGCTGAAGATGCGCTCGCTGACCAGGAAGTGGATGTGGCGATCGGTGCTGGCTACCAGAAGGAATGCGTCGACCAGCGAGACGTGATTGGGAACGAGGAGAGCCTCACCCTCCTCCGGAATGTTGGCCGCGCCGATCAACTCGATGCGGTACATCAGCCGGGCGAAGAGCGCGGTGACCAGCTTCAGGAGTACGACGGGTAGCAGCCACAGTGCGCCGGCGAGTGCGGCGAGCGTGAGTAGAACGCCGAGTACCAGGATGCCACGAAGCGACAGGTCGAGGCTGAGACCTGCCACGATCAACACGGCCATGGTCCCGAGATAGATGGCAGCGAGCAGGCGCGGCGAAGAGCCGGAGGCGGGGTCTTTCAAATAACGTCTCTGGTTGGGGAGGCGGAACTGCGGCCCATTCGAGTTCCGAGTGGGGTTCAGAGGCAGATAGGGTGCTTGGGGGTACTCACTCTCGCAAGCGTTTGGCCGCTGTTTGCCGCCCCGGTGCCCTGGCCCAGCGCCGCCCACCCGGGATGCCTGCTCCCGCACAGGGGCGCTGGTTTTACCACCTGAATGACGGGAGCTCTTCCTGTAACGGGGGAGGCCGGATTCAGCGTCGCAGCTGTCCTCCACGCAGGGGCCTATCGCTCGAGGGCCGTGTACTCCCTCTGCCGGGGCGAGTAGAGTTCACGGCTCCTCTCACCACACAGAGTGCGTCCTCTCCGGATGTCCCCAAACGTTCTGACCTCCCGATTGAACACCGGCGACCTCTCCGGAGGATTCTCGTCGGCCGTGATGTCCATAGGGGGCAACGTAGCTGCGGGCGTGATCGCCTTTGCGCCTCTGGGCCAGGAGTATCTCGGCGCGGGGGTCCTCGCCGGCATGCTCAGCTCGATCGTCGGGGGGCTACTGGCGTCGCTTTCTGGCAGCGCCCCGGGAATGATTGTGGGCCCTCAGGCCACCACGGCCATGGCGTTCGCTGCCCTCCTGAGTCAGCTCCTGGCCACCGGCCACTTCGACGGCCGGCCCGACCTTCTGCTTTCGCTGGCGTTTTCGGCCGTCATGCTCAGCGGGAGCGTTCAGATCTTACTCGGGGCGTTCCGCGTTGGCGGGCTGGTGAAGTTCATGCCGTATCCTGTGGTTGCCGGGATCATCAACACGAGTGCGATCCTCCTGATCGTGGGGCAGTTCTGGACCTTCCTCGGGATCGACGTCCAGCGTGGCGCCGCGGCAGCCTCGTTCCTCGAACTGCTCGGCCGCCTCCAGCCGGCGACGGTCGCCGTTTCTGTCACGACAGCCGCGATCGCGTGGAAGGGTTCCCGGCTGCTACCGAAAGTCGCGGTTCCGATCGTGGCGCTCGGGGTCGGCACGGGTCTCTACTACCTGCTGCAACTCCTCATCCCTGGCGTGGCGTTGGGACAGCAGCTTCCCATGATCGAGGGGTCTCTACCCAGCCCGGACTATCTCACGAGCATCTTCAGCGGCCTGAGGGAAGCGTCGAGCCTCGGCATCCTGAGCACGGTCGTCGCGGGTGCCATTGCGATGGCTGTGCTCGACTCCATCGGGTCTCTGATCGCTCTCGTCTCCTACCAGGGCATCGCGGACAGACGTTTTTCCGCGAACCACCAACTCGTGGGGCAGGGCGTGGGAGGGGTGGTCTCGCCGCTGTTCGGTGGACTGACGGCTGCGGGTAGTCTCGGTCGTGCGGCCATCAACCACGATTCCGGCGGGCGGACACGCGGCTCCGGCGTGATCAACGCCCTGAGCGTACTCGTCCTGATTCTGGTCATGGCCAGGCCGCTCAGCTGGATTCCGAAGGCAGCGATCGCGGGGATGATTGTGGTGATCGCGGTGAACCTGTTCGACCACTGGGTTCTTGCCCAGGCACGCGAAGCTCTTCGGCGAGATGCGAAGAATACCCGTGACAACTGGATCGCGGTGGGTCAGATGGCGTTCGTCGTCGTGGTCGGCATGCTCGAAGGCCTCGTCGCCGCCGTCGGCGCAGGCGTTGCACTCTCCGTGGTGGTCTTCGTGGCCCAGATGAGCCGTCCCCCGATCCGGACGGTCCGCACCGGGGTGAGCGTGCGCTCTGCGCGGCGGCGCGCTCGGGCGCTTACCGACGTGCTCGAGACCCACGCCGACCGCATCGCGGTCATCGAGCTGGAGGGCATGATCTTCTTCGGATCCTGTGACGCTCTCGCAACGCGGACCGAGGCGCTGGCCGAGGGCGGAGCCGACTTCGTGCTGCTCGACTTCCGGCGTGTGCACGGCGTTGATGCGACCGGCTACAAGGTGCTCGGTCAGATCTATCAACGACTCAGGCGCAGGGGATCAACGCTGGTGTTCAGCCACGTCGTTCCGGGCCAGTTGAATACGGACATTGCCGAGGAACTCGAGTTGAATGGCGTGCCCGCCTTCCACATGTTCGAAAGCGCCGACCGGGCTCTCGAGTACTTCGAAGAGGCGCTTCTCACCAAGCTCGGGGCCGATGCACTGAGGATCCCGGCCTGGACTGTGGCGGACTTCGGCAAAGGGTGGCTTCTGAGCCCCGCTGAGTCCGCGGTCCTCGAGAAGTATCTGGAACCGAGGTCCTTCGAGAAGGGCGACATCGTCTTCAGGGAGGGCGACAGTGGACGTTCGATGTTCCTGATCTCCCGGGGCACGGCCGACGTGATGATTTCGGTCCCCGGTGGCCGGCGCACCAGAGTCGCGACATTTCAGCAGGGGACGGCGTTCGGGGAGATGGCGTTCCTCGACGGCGAGCCTCGCGCCGCCCAGATCGACGCGACGTCGCACCTCGAGGTGTTCGAACTGACACAAGAGGCCTTCGATCGACTGCACGTAGAGGAGCACCAAACCGCCATGAAAGTCCAAACGGCCATCGGTCGGGTTCTTGGCACACGCCTTCGAGGTGCCAACGAATTGATCCTGGAGCTAGAGTCATGATCGGCCTGCCCGTCACCTGCCTGTGCCTGCCAGTCTCGCTCCCGGAGACATCGCCATGAAGTGGTCGTGGAAGATTGGTCACATCCTCGGCATTCGCGTGCAGGTGCACATGACCTTTCTGCTCCTCCTGGGGTGGGTGGGGGTCAGCTACTACGCGGAGCGACAAGAGGTAGGCGACGCCCTGGCAGGTGTCGGCTTCATACTGATCCTGTTCGGGATCGTCGTGCTCCATGAGCTCGGCCACGCGATGGCGGCTCGCCGATTCGGGATCCGCACTCGCGACATCACGTTGTTGCCCATCGGCGGGGTAGCGCGCCTCGAGCGCATGCCCGACGACCCACGAGAGGAGCTCATCGTTGCTCTGGCCGGGCCAGCTGTAAACGTCCTGCTGGCGACGCTGATCGCAGCCACAATGCTCGTCGTGACTGCGACGCCGATCCCCGGGGAAGTCAGCTTTATCGGGGGCGACCTGCTGAGGAATCTTCTTTGGGTGAACATCGTGCTGGCGGTATTCAACATGGTCCCGGCGTTTCCCATGGATGGAGGGCGGGTTCTCCGCGCCCTGTTGGCGTTGCGTATGGACTACGTCCGGGCGACACAGGTCGCGGCGTCCGTGGGTCAGGCGCTCGCCCTGGTGTTCGTGTTCGCCGGGCTCTTCGTCAATCCGTTTCTCGTCTTCATCGGCCTCTTCGTCTGGGTGGGTGCTGCCGGCGAAGCGAGTATGGTTCAGATGAAGTCGGCCCTCGGTGGTATTCCGGTCAGTCGGGCGATGATCAGCGACTTCCGCGCCGTGTCTCCAACGGAATCACTTCGCAGCGTCGCGGATCACATCCTCGACGGCTTCCAGCAGGACTTCCCGGTGCTTCAGGAAGGGCGAATCCTCGGGGTGCTGACACGCGCTGATCTGATGGGCGCTGCCGCGAAGGGCGGTCTGGACACGCTTGTTGGCGACGCGATGCGAACCGAGTTCCAGACAGCCCACGCGTCGGAAATGCTCGAGCCGGCCTTCCAGCGCCTGCAGGGGTGTGACTGTCGCACGATGCCCGTGACGAGGCGGGGGGAACTGGTCGGCGTGCTGACGATGGAGAACGTCGGCGAGTTCCTGATGCTGCAGGCAGCGGTTGGGAAGGTGGGGGAAACGTGAGGTGCTCCCCCGCGTCATATTCGCGGGGGGCACCGCCGCGTAGCTAGCGGGGCGGGACGGGCCAGTCGTCGAACATGTGGCCCACCATGTCGTACACCCAGGTCCGCATGGCGTCTGGGCTCCGGAATGCCGGCTCCACGTTCCCCTGAGCCCACGCCACCCAGACATCGTCCTCGGTCTGTGCATCCACGATATGGACGACCAGCCAGCCGCCCTCGTAGACGTAGGATTCGGTTCGGGTGTCCCCCATGTCGTCGGTCACTTCACTCTCCATGACGTGGTCGGCGAGCGAGAGGTGGTGGTGGATCAGCAGGTCCGGGTTGGTCTCGGCGTAGCGCATTCCCCGTAGCGAGAGCTCCCACCCGACGGCTTCGTGAAGCCGCTGGTGGAAGAAGTCGTTCCCCTCCAGGCGGGAGTCACCCACGATGCGGTCTTCCGTGTCGCGCCACGCGAAGGTGGCCGTCCGACCGTGCTCCCAATCCGGCGCGAAGTTGGCGCCCGATTCGATCGGAATGGCGCAGGCGGTGAGCAGGGGGAGGGCAGCCAGGAATCGGAATCTCATATGGGCCCTCATCTTGTCCTCCTCCGAGTCGAGGTTTCGTGAGTCGAGCTCGCCCCAGCATAACTTCAGGAGCACTCGCCCATATCAACGGTATGGCATGTCGCGCAGTCCGCCTGTCGGGGGATCTCCACTCCCACGGGTAGTAGGAATCCGAGTGACTATCGGACGAGCGAACGTCACGTGCGTCGAGCGGTGGGAGTGCTCGCGGATCCGGGGTGTGGGTCGCATCTTCTCCCCATGTTCGCGGACGCCCTCTCTCGCATGAAGCCAGCTCTCCCAGGGGGCATCTGCGCCAGTGCTCTTCTGATGCTCACCCTCGCTGCGGGAGCCGGAAGCGCCGAGGCTCAGGAGATCCGAGGCCAGGTTCTCGACTCGGAGAACGGGGCGCCGATCGGACTCGCCGGTGTCTTCATCCTCGATCGCGAGCGTGAGGTTCTCGTCGCTTCGGCCTCAGACACGGCCGGCTTCTACAGCGTGGAAACGCCCGGCGGGGGTGAGTACATCCTGATTGTGCAGCGTCTGGGTTACTTCGAAAACGAGACGCCGCTCTTCGCCGTAGAAGAGGGCGGGCAGTACGGCGTCGATATCGAGATGCGTCCGGAGCCGTTCGGTCTCGATCCACTCGAAGTGACGGTCCGCAACGAGGAGCTGGAGCGATACCTGACCCTCGAAATGGGCGTGAACCCGAATTCGGTGTTCGGCTACCGCGTGTTCCAGGGGCTCCTCCTCGAGGAGGCCAAGCTGGGAGCTGCGGACAACACGCAGGTGCTGCGGCGCCTGTTTATCCCCGTATCTCATGGGATGTCCGTCTGTGTGGGGGAACTGGGGCTCGGACTGCCCGACCGCAAGACGGGGTACATCGACCCGACGCCGCGCTGCGGTGCACTCTTCGTGAATGACGTTCGCTGTCCCTCCGAACACATGGAGTCCGTCGACATCGCCACGATCGGCGTCGTCGTGCGGCT
>JBDGVS010000075.1:0-9019 GCA_039585535.1 Gemmatimonadota bacterium
GGGCGCAGTGGAGGTCACCTCGACTGTGGGGCAGGTGTTCAGCTGGCCCGGATGGCTGGTGCAATGGCTCGTCGTCGGGATCTTCCTCGGGCTCCCGGTGGCGATCGCCGTCTCCTGGATGTTCGACCTCACTCCGGAGGGCTTCCTGCCGGATTCCGACGCCTCGGTGCCCACCGACTCGACTGCGGCTGCCCCGACGGGAGGGCCTTCCACACCGGACTCGGCGAGGATCTCCAGCCCTCCACCTCAGCCAGCGACTGCCCTTCTCGGTCGTGACGAAGCGATCGAGACCGCCTCCAGACATCTTCGTTCGGGTGCCCGAGTCCTCACCGTCACGGGTGCGGGCGGCACGGGGAAGACCCGCTTCTCGGTCGAACTCTTCCAGAGGCTTCACGCCGACTATCCCGGCGGCGCCGCCTTCGTTTCCCTCGCGTCGGTCGAGGATGCAGACGACGTGATGCCCGCCGTGGCCGTGGCGCTGGACATCGCCGAGGCCCACGGTCGGTCCGCCGTCGACGCAGTGGCGACGGTCATCGGCAACAGCCACGTCCTCCTCATCCTCGACAATCTCGAGCAGGTTCTGGATGCCGCCGGAGACATCGCCGATCTCGTCTCCCGTTGTCCCGATCTCCAGGTCATCGCTACGAGTCGAGCACCTCTGAAGATCGGAGCGGAGAGCGAGCTACCCCTGCCACCGCTCGAGCTGCCTCCGGCAGACGCGACCGCACCGGAAGATCTCGCCCGCTACCCGGCGGTCGAACTGTTCGTCCAGAGAGCACAGAAGGTGAAAGCCAGCTTCGCTGTCGAGGCAGAAAACAGCGCCGCGATCGTGGCGATCTGCCGGCGCCTCGACGGGCTGCCTCTCGCCCTCGAGTTGGCCGCGGCTCGAATCCGAATACTGGAGCCGCAGGCTCTTCTCGACCGACTGGACCGCGCCCTCGACGTGCTGACGTCCGGAGATCGAGACCTGCCGGCTCGACAACGCACCCTGAGGGCTACCGTCAACTGGAGTTACGGGCTCCTCGACAAAGGAGAGCAGCGCCTTCTCAGAAGTCTCAGCGCTTTCTCCGAGGGCTGGACCTACGAGGCCATGGAGTCCGTCTGCTTCGGTCCTCAGAACAGGAGCAGCGCACTCGACCAACTGGACTCTCTTGTGGAAAAGGGTCTGGTGCAGGTCTCCGGGGCGGGAGATCGCTACCTCCTTCTCGTGACGATCCGCGACTTCGCAGCCGAGCTCCTGGAGGAAAGTCACGAAGCCAACGGGATCCGTCGGACACACGCCGAGTACTTCCTCGCCCTGTGTAAGGAAGTGCACGAAGGGATTACCGGACGGACCCAACTCGAGGCGATGCGAAGGGCCCGTGCAGACAGCGCGAATACCTTTCTCGCCCTGCAATGGCTTACCGCGGAAGCGAGAGAGAAGGGGGGGGCGGCACTCGAGCAGGCGCTTCTCCTCGCAGGGTATCAGAACTGGATCTGGCACATCACGGGCCAGCACCTGACTGCTCGCATGGCCGTCGACGCCGTACTCGACCTGGCCGCGAACGACCCACCAAGCCTCGGACGCTCGCTCGCGTTGAGTACTGCAGGCATGGTCTCGATCAGCACCGGTGAGGTCGAGCGCGGAGCCCACGAGTGGACCGAGTCCTATAACGACGGACAAGCGGTCGGCGACGAAGCCTCGATGGCTCAGGCAGGGGTCGGCCTGGGCTTCACTCATGTCATCGCCGGACGCCTCGAGGAGGCGCGGCAGATCCTCGAGGAGACGATCGAGCGGAGCGAACGAGTCGGCGAAGAATTCATGCACGCAGTCTCCATTTCGTTCCTTGGGACCGTGTTCGGGGTCTCGGGCGAAATCGATGAAGGGATCGCCCTGATCGAGAGAGCGCAGAAGATCTCAATTCGCATCGACGACTACGAAGGCCGCGGCGTCGGCCTGAGCTTCCTGGCACAACTTCATTTCATGAAGGGCGATGGCCTTCAGGCGCTCGAGCACTACCAGGGATCGCTCGAGGCCCTGGAAACGGTCGGCGATCGTCCCGAGATCGCCCGGGTGCATGGAGAGATGGGTTGGGCCGCACTCTCGATGAACCGAGTCCTCGAAGCCCGCACCTCCTTCCTGAACTCGCTGAGGTGGTACGACGAGGTCGGCAGTACGCGCGGAGTCGGGACCGCGTTGATCGGGCTCGCCGTTGCGGAAGCGGCAGACGGACACTCCGAGCGTGCGGTGACCATCGCTGCGGCAGCGGAGGTTCTGGCTGACCAGGCGGGCGTCGTGATCGTCCATGCAATGGGCATCGGTGCCGGTGATCAGATCGAGGCCCTTCGAGGTACATTCGACGAAGAGTCGCTCGCGCGCCTCACGGAAGCCGGGCGCGCGATGTCCCCGGCCGAAGTCGTAACGATGGTGACGAGTGGTGAGGCTCCCGCGGCGGCGGGTGCGGTTTCGCCCTGACCGACTCCCGTGTGAAACTCCGCAACCTCCTCGTGCTCGCCTGCTTTCTGATCGTTGCAGGTGACGTTCTCGCATGGGCCATCCAGACCGACGGCGGCCGAGTCGACATCCGCGACGTGCGCTTCGAGGGGACGGCCGGCACCACTATGAGCGCCCTGCTCTACGTGCCACCGAACGCGACCGAGACCACGAGGGCACCCGGCATTCTCGCGGTTCACGGCTACATCAACTCCCGCGAGACCCAGGACGGCTTCGCGATCGAGCTGGCTCGAAGAGGCTTCGTGGTACTCGCGCTCGATCAGACCGGGCACGGCTACTCCGACCCACCTGCCTTCGCCAACGGATTCGGCGGCTCCGACGGGCTCGCGTATCTCCGTTCGCTGGACTTCGTCGACCCCAGCAACATCGGCCTCGAGGGGCACTCGATGGGCGGGTGGGCGGTACTGATCGCGTCGGCACAGGCCCCCGACGACTATCGGTCCATCGTCATCGAGGGATCCTCTACCGGCACGTCGGGAGCCCCCGACGCCACGTCCGAGTATCCGCGCAACCTGGCGGTGGTGTTCTCGAAGTACGACGAGTTCTCGGCTCTCATGTGGGGGAGTCCCGTGCCGGGCGAGGTGCCGTCCAGCGAGAAGCTCATGGCAGCGTTCGGCACTGAGGCGCCGGTCGACGTCGGGAGAGTGTACGGGTCCATCGCCGAGGGGACCGCACGCGTCTTTCATCAGCCGCCTGTAACCCACCCGGCGGACCACTTTTCCAGGGCGGCGATCGGCTACGCGATCGACTGGTTCCAGGCCACCCTCGACGGCTCGCAGGTGCATGATTCGCAGAAGCAGGTGTGGTACTGGAAGGAGGTGGGAAATCTCATCGCGCTGATCGGGATGGTCGTACTGCTGTTCGCGGTCGGAGCGACACTGCTCGAGAGTCGCTTCTTCCATTCGCTGGCGGGAACTCCGTCGACATCGCGTGGGGCCCAGGGCGGGGCATGGTGGGGTGCAGCTCTCCTGTTCGCGGCCCTTCCCGCCTTGACCCTCTTCCCCTTCAAGGACATCGGAGCAGAGTTGCCCGTGAGCGCTCTCTTCCCCCAGAGCATCACCAACCAGGTCATGATCTGGGCCCTCCTGACGGGCGCCATCAGCGCGGTGCTCTTCACCGTCTGGCACGTCACTTCGGCCCGACCCCGGGGCGCCACATCGGACGACTACGGGCTGACCTGGGATGGACGCGTCGCCTGGTCACGTATCGGGGCGTCGCTTCTGCTCGCGCTTGCGATCGTCATCGCCGCCTACACCTCAGTGGCCCTCTCGGCGGCGATCTTCACCGTCGATTACCGCTTCTGGGTGTTCGCTGTGAAGCCGATGAGCGCACTCCACTTCCGAATGGCACTGCTCTACCTGCCGGCATTCGTGCTCTTCTTCGGCGTATACGGTGCCGTCCTCTGCGGTCAGCTGCGCCAGAACGAAGGCACGTCCAATCGCATGGTTCGAGCGATGGTGCTCTCAACCCTCGGCTTCGCCTGCCTGATCGGGTACCAGTACATCCCGCTTTTCCTCGGTGGCACCCTGGCGATCCCATCGGAGCCACTATGGAGCATCATCGCGTTCCAGTTCCTGCCTCTCATGACCATCGTGGCCGCGGTCTCCGTGTACTTCCATCAGCGCACGGGCCATGTCTATGTCGGTGCCTTCGTGAGCGGCATGCTCGTGACGTGGATCGTCGTAGCGAGCCAGGCGACCCAGCACGCTTTCTAATCGTCCGATCCTGGATCTGGAGTCTTTCATGAATCGCCTCTTGGCAATCGCCGCGCTCCTCGTGATCGCCGCTCTTCCCAGAGCTACAACCGCACAGACCGAGGCCGACGAGTCGGAAGCTCCCTCCCCTGCGGATCGATATGAGGCCCTCAGCGCGAGCAGGGACCATGCCGGACTCGTCGCCCTCTGGGCCGAGCTTCCCGATGCGGCAGTCCAGGTCATCGATCGAGATCTCGAGGGCAGCCTCGCCCTCTGGGAGGAAGAGGGCGAAGCGAAGCGGTCCGAGATCGACGCCTTGATTGCCCGAGCAGTCCGTGGTGCAGAAGCTGCGACCGAGGCCACCGGACGTCGCCGTATTCTCGACTACGTCACCAGCTTCGCCGGCTGGACCACGGAGCAGAAAGCCACCTTCCGTGCGGGGCAGAGCGCGTGTGGGGAGGGACGTCGAGCGCTCGCCGCAGACGACGCGCCGGCCGCCCTCGAGCGAGGTCGCGCGTGCAGAACATTCGCCGAGCCGCTGGGAGACTGGTGGGGAACGGCGATGGGGCTCCACGTCGAAGGGAGCGCGCTGGCGGCGGCTGACGATGACGACGGTGCGGCAAGCCCACTCGCGCGCGGTCGCCTGATCTATCGGGAGCTAGGACTCACCTCGTCGGCATTGAGGATCGAGGTCGAGCTGGTGCCGATCCTGACTCGCCTCGGGCGGGGGCCACGAGCGCAGGCGATGATCCACGACGGCATCGCCACCGCCGAGCGGCTCGGACTCGATGAGGTCGCGGCTCGCTTCCGCGAACTCGAGGCTGAGCGGGCCGGACGGATGCCGAATCCCTGACCGGCTCAGGCAGAGGCAGTGAAAGCGGGTCACCCCCCTCGCGCGTATGTTCTCCGTCCGTCTTCAACCAAGGAGAAGCCATGCTTCGAAGAATTTCCATGGTAGCCCTCGCGTTTCTGGTCGCGGCCCCGCTGGCCGCACAGGACTTCCAGATGCGCGTAGACAAGAGCACCAATGCAGCAGATCCAGACGATGTCCCGGAGGTCACAGTCACCCACGTCGGTGACGGCTTCGAGGTCCACACTGGACCGGCCGCGCTCGTCTGGAACGAGTCCAATACCGCGTCGGGTGAATACACGCTGTCTGCGACGTTCACGCTCCAGGAGCCGAGCAGCCACAACAACTACTACGGGCTGTTCTTCGGCGGAAACGCGTTGGACGGAGATAGTCAGAACTACCTGTACTTTCTCATCGGCCAGAACGGCAGCTACATCGTGAAGCACCGGGCCGGGAACGAGACCGTCCACGATCTACAGGGGCGGACTCCACACGACGCAGTTCGCACACCCGACGGCAGCGGGAAGTCGGTGAACGACCTGGAAGTCCGTGTCGGCGGGAGCGAGACGGAATTCGTGATCAACGGGACGGTAGTCTACACGGCACCGAAAGAGGGAATGGCAGCCCGCACCGATGGCACGTACGGCGTGCGGGTCAATCATGTCATCCCGGGCGTCCTCGTGGAGGGACTCGGCACCTCCCACTGATCGACGCATCGTCGTTGGCTGACTCCTCCGGGAGACGACGGACGAAGGCCCGGAGCGCTCACGCGCTCCGGGCCTTCATGTCGTTCAGCAGATCCCGACTCTCCGTATCCGGCTAGCCGTCCGCCGGAGCCGTCTCCGAGGGGGGCGGACAGGCGCGATGGATCACCCCGCCTCCGCCCGAGTCGAAGGCCATGTTCGCACGCTCGACAGGCTGCCCGCACTTCGTGCAGAGTTGGCCGTCTTCGACCGTTCGCTTCGAGGGGTCGTCCCCTCCCGTCCCAAAAAGCTTCGAGAACAAGCCCACCTCCGCCTCCCTTGTATGAGTACCGAACCATCGCAGGGCGAACCGATGGGAGAAAGGTGCACGTCGTCCTCAGGCCGGTCGATCGAGTGAATCCAGATCTTCCGCGACTTCCTCCGGCACGTGCATCTGGAGTCCGATGGCGACGAAGCCCGCCTCTCGAAACGCCTCCCGATACCACAGGGCCGAACGGAGGTGGAAGCCTGCGCGATCGCCTTCCGGATCGTCCTCTACTGTGAAGGTCTCGAGGAGCGCCGCACCGCCACAACGCTCGAAGAGGGCCGCGAGACCAGCCCGGAGTTCAGCGTCGTCCACGTAGTGCAGCACGTCCGAACAGATGACCAGATCGAAGGGCTCGTCGAAGACGTGGTACTGCAGGTCACCTACGGACCCGAGGCGCAGGTTGCGACTCTCACCGAAGCGCTCGATCGCATACTCGCTCGAATCGATTCCGAGGTAAGTCGCGTCGGGGCGGAGTTCGTGAAGCACGGGCTGCCATCGCCCCTCACCACACCCGACGTCGAGCACGCTCTCCAACGGCCGCGCGAGCACGGACTCGGCGACTGCCACCGCGAGGGAGACATTACGCAGGAGGGGCTCGGAATCACCGATATCGTCGTCATCCCCGCGATACCAGTGATCGAAATACGCTTGATCGTATTGTTTCATCGCACTCAAGGTGGGGCGTGATAAAAGGACCGCAACGCGGGTATCAGCGGTCCTCTGCGCTGTCTTCGAGGCACCCGGAAAGCGGCACACTGACTCCCGCGTCGACCTCGTCCGAGGAAGCGAGGCGCGTACCGAGCCAGTCGGAGATCCCTTCGACTCCCGCTTCCGTGAACACGTGACGAGTTCTTCCGGGGATTCGGCAGACCGTCGCGTCTGGCGTTGGCGACGCGGATAAGCTTCTGCGGACCGCCCCCAGGTATTCGTCCATCGGAGTGTTGGCGTCATCCGCACCAATCAGGACCAGGACCGGCGCCCGAATTCGTGCGAACACGGCGTCCGGCTCGAACGCGAGTCGGTCGTGCCACAACGGACTCGCGAAGAAGTCCATCTGGCGTTCGTCCGAGGGGAAAGCCGCATTGCGCGGGAGTTCCACGCTCGAAGCTGCACGGACGCTCTCGAGTCGGTACCGCCGCAGGTAGACCTCACTCTCGTTCAGGACCGTCTCGGCGATTCGCTGCACGTACTCATCGAGTGCCTCCAGGCCGCCGGGCCCGACCCCGTTCCGTTCGGCGGCCCATCGTTGATCGCGCCGGAAGGTTTCGACGCCGGAGAACGCGAACGGTGCCAGCAGAACCAGGGGAGTCGTCCCGCCCGACGCCACGCTGGCGAGCATGCCAGGCGGTGTGTCGTCGGCCTGAGCTACGAGCCCGATCGCCGCCCCGTCGATCTCCGGGCGCGAATCCATGAACGCGAGCGCCGCGTGAACGTCGTTGGCGAGATCCGAGAACGTCGCCCGAAGCATGGGCTCCACGGCGACGAAGCCTCTGCGTTCGGGGATGAGCACGGCGTACCCGTCCTGCACGAGTCGCTCCACCAGAGGCGTGGTGCCGGCGATCGAGAGTACGAGCACCCCGGGGTGCGGCCCCGAGCCCGGGGGCAACGTCAGGAACGCACTCAGTCGCGTACCATCCTGCGCGTTTTGGTAGCCGACCTCCTCGGCCTTGCCGAAGCCGGCCGCCTGCGCGGAGACGGAGCCGCTCATCAGCAGGGGGGCAAGAAAACCTGCGAAGCCGAAGGCGATCGCACGGAGGCTGGTCGGGGTCACCGCGGTCCAGGACAGAAGGGCGAACAGGTCGAACACCATGTTCAGGGTACAGCCCCCACCGGTCCAGGTGCCACAGCTGTACCCCGTTCCAGCGGACCTCCTCGCCCAGGCTACGCCACCCCGGTATTCTCACGCCATGATCCAACCCTCCTACGATCTCGACGCCGTGCGCTCGGAGATCCCGATCCTGCGCACACACGTTCCGATGAACAATTGCTCGCAGGCGCCTCAGAGTCGCGCGACCCGCGAGGCCGCAGACGAGTATCTGGCCTCGTGGAATGAGGCGGGAATGGATTGGGATGCCTGGATCGGGGAGACCGATGCGGCTCGTGCCGAGTTCGCCGCGCTCATCGGGGCCGAGCCGGACGACGTGGCGGTCGCGACCTCCGTGTCGCAGGCAACCGCCAGTGTCGCGAGTGGACTCGACTACGGAGGTGGTCGGCACCGCGTGGTGGCGAGCGCCGCCGAGTTCCCCACTGTCGGACACGTGTGGCTCGCCCAGGAGCGCTTCGGAGCCGAGGTACGCTGGGTTCCCGAGCGAGACGGTCGAGTGTTGCTGGAGGACTACGAGTCGGCCATCGACGACGAGACGCTCGTCGTGTCGGCCTGTCGCGGCTACTACCAGTCAGGATTCAAGCAGGACATATCTCGCATCGCGGATATGGCGCACGCTAAGGGCGCGCTCCTCTTCGTCGACGCGTACCAGACGCTCGGCTCCGAACCGTTCAACGCGGTCGACAGTGGGGCGGACTTCGTGGCGTCGGGCAATCTCAAGTTTCTCATGGGCATCCCCGGGATCGCGTTTCTCTGGGTGCGCCCCGGTCTCGCCGAGCACCTTCAACCTGCCATCACCGGCTGGTTCGGCCGCGAGAATCCGTTCGCCTTCGATGCCACGCAGCTCGACTGGGGCGCAGGCGCCCGGCGCCTCGACCTCGGAACACCGCCGATCCTGCCAGCCTACATCGCCCGCGCCGGGATGCAGTGGCTCAATGAAATCGGACTCGATGCGATCGGCGCCTGGACCACGACCCTGGGACAGCGATGCGTGGAGGGTGCCCGAGAGCGCGGCCTCACCGTGTTCGGCCCGACAGCCGCGGCCGAGAAGGCCCCGACCACAGCGATCATCTGCGAGCACAGCCACGCAGTCGAAGCGACCGCACGTGAGCAAAACGTCATCGCGTCGGCACGAGGGTCGGTTA
>JBDGVS010000076.1:0-16479 GCA_039585535.1 Gemmatimonadota bacterium
ATCGGTGAGGAGAAGCTGCATGGCGAGGCCGCGTCAGCCTCTTTCGACCGACAGGACGGGAATGGTGACACCCGCTGGCCGAGTGGCCACGAAAAGGATCGCCTCGGAAACATCCTCCGGGGAGAGCATGTCGGCCCGGTTCGGAAGGTTGGGATCAGAGTCTGGATACAGCGGATCCCAGAGCTCCGTGTCCGTCGCAGCCGGCTCCACGAGCGAAGCGCGCACGCCCGTGCCACGGACCTCTTCGAGAAGCACCTCGTGCAGCCCCCGAAGCCCGAACTTGGACGCCGAGTAGGCTCCGTTGCCGGGGAAAGCCTTTCGACCCGAGATCGAGCCGACGTTCACGATGGTGCCGGACCCGCGCTCGATCATGTGCGGCAGCACCGAGCGGATCACCAGAAACGGGCCACGCGTGTTCACGCGCAGCTGATCGTCGAAGGAGCGTACGGTCTCGGATGCGCATGCCGAAATCCCGAAGACGCCCGCAGCGTTGACCACGATGTCGGGAGCACCCCCGGCCCCCTCCATCATTTCGTCGATCGCAGCCCAGACCTCGGCATCGTCACCGAGATCCGCCGGCAGCGGCGTGATCCCATGCTCCGAAGAGAGTCGGGCGAGGGCGTCGATCGTGCGAGCGAGCCCGAACACCCGGGCACCCTCGGCAGCCATTGCGATCGCTACCGCCCGGCCGATTCCACGGCTCGCGCCGGTCACGAGGGCCGTGCGGCCCAGAAGTCTGTCCGTCATCGAGTCTCCCTCGACCTACGATTGCGAGAGCCCACCTACAGAGGCGGGTGCGTGCTGGTCACGAATCTCATGAACTCATCGCGCGTGCGGTGATCCTCGAGGAAGATGCCCCGCATCGCCGAGGTGAGTGTCTTCGAGTTTTGCTTCTCGACGCCGCGCATCATCATGCACAGGTGATGGGCCTCGATGACAACCGCGACTCCCTGCGGCTTGGTCGTGTCCCAGACCGCCTGAGCCACCTGCTCGGTCAACCGCTCCTGCACCTGGAATCGACGGGCGTAGACCTCGACGAGTCGGGCGACTTTCGAGAGGCCCATGATCTTCCCGTTGGGGATGTACGCGACGTGCGCCTTCCCGAAGAACGGCAACATGTGGTGCTCACAGAGCGAGTAGAGCTCGATGTCCTTCACGAGCACCATGCTCTGATGGCTCTCATCGAAGAGCGCTTCTCCGAGGACTGCCTCCGGCGTCTCTCCGTACCCTTTCGTCAGGAACGCCATCGCCTTCGCGACCCGCTCGGGAGTGCGGGCCATTCCGTCACGCTCGGGATCGTCTCCGAGTCGGCGGATCATTTCCGCAACGAGATCTTCGAATTGCACGCCAGAGAGATCGGCCCTATCGGCAGTTGCGCTCATCTGAATCAACCCTCCCCTGGTCCGGTGTATTCCACTGAGTTGTTTTGCGTCTCCTGCAGGTATACCCGGTGGAGACGGACGCCCTCCGGCAGCCCATCGGCGAGCCGGTCCCATATCGCGACGGCAAAGTTTTCCGTCGAAGGCTTCATACCCTCCAGCCAGGGAACCTCGAGGTTGAGGTTCCGATGATCGACGTCCTTCACGACCCGAGCCTGCATGGCCTCCTTCAGCGCCTTCAGATCCATCACGAAACCGGTGTCCGGATTCACGGGACCTTCGACGGTGACGTCGAGGACGTAGTTGTGCCCGTGCCAGTTGGGGTTCGAGCAATCACCGAACACCTCGCGGTTCTGCTCTTCGGACCATCCTTCATGGTACAGACGATGCGCCGAGCAGAAGTGGGCTCGTCGCGTTACGCGGACGTTCGGCATGAGTCGACAGGGCTACGGGTGTGGACGACGTCGGACGCACGATTACCCGTTGTTCCGCCCGGCGATCCACGACGAAGGGTCTGCCGATGGGCCACTCGTACCGGGTCGGGCGCCACGCACCGACAAAGAAAAGGGCCGATCCCGCTCCGCGAAACCGCAGACAGGACCGGCCCAAGCGCGCACCGAAGGGGAATTATTGAAGCCTGGGAACTAACAGGTGGTGACTTCCCCGAGTGTTACCGCTTTCCCCTCTTCCGGGGCTTAGCGTCATTCCCAGGAGTCAGTCCCGGCTTCCATGCATTGGCTCAATAAACGAGCCCTTCGATGCGCGGACGGAAAATATAGGTCCGGCGGTCCTAGATCGCGAAAGAAATCGTAGCGCCCTTTGATCGGGGCTAGGCACCCGCTCGCAAATCACGAAGGATCGTGAGGTTACGGACGTCGCCGTCTTCGCCGTCGTCACCCTTCGGCGTTTCCAGGATCTTCGGCACGGAAGCGAGTCGATCATCGGTGACGATCCGCCGAAATGGCGCCAGTCCGAGCGTCCCTGCACCGATCCCCTCGTGACGGTCCTTTCGCGATGCGAACGGATTCTTGGAGTCGTTCATATGAATCAGACCAAGGCGGTCCAATCCCAGAATCCGGTCGAAGTCATCCCACACCTGGTCGTACGAGTCGACCAGATCGTAACCGGCGCTGAACGCGTGACACGTGTCGAAGCAGACACCGACACGGTGCCGGAGCGTCTCGGGTATCTGATCGATGATGGCACGGAGGTTCTCGAAGGTGGCCCCGACCGTCGTCCCGCCTCCGGCGGTGAGTTCCAGCAGTACCCGCGTCGGCCCTTCGACGGCCTCGAGTGATTCGGCCACTCCGAGCGCGTTGCGCTCCAGACCGGCCTCGGGATTCTTGTCCGTCGCGTTTCCCGGATGGGTCACCAGGAAGTCGAGCTCCAGGAGGGCACACCGTTCCAGCTCTGACTGGAAGGCGCGCTGCGAGCGCCTCCACAACCCGGAGTCAGGCGTGGAGAGATTGATCAGATACGAGTCGTGGGCTCCAGCCACCGCAATCTGGTGAACCACCCGGGCCTCGCGGAACGCCTCGGCGGTAGCCGGATCGATGGTTGGTTCGGCCCATCGACTCGGTTGCTTCGTGAAGAGCTGGAGGACTCCGGCATCGATGGCCCGGGCCCGCTCAGGCGCGTTGTTGACCCCCCCAGACGCGGATACGTGGGCTCCAAGCTCATCGGGACGGGGCGCGACTTCTGTGGCTTCATTCATGGCCCGAAAGTCGGCAAAGATTGCCTCGAGTGGAACCGAAGTCCGCGATCCGAGCACACTCACTGTCACAACCGGAGTGCGGCCAAGCCCCGCAAATATCTGTGTGACAACGACTTGGTACTATCCAGACATGCGCTCCATCTGTTTGCCGCACGCGGCACGCGACTTGTTCTTTGTCTGCTGCACAGCGCCACCCCCCAGGTGGCCGAGGACGATGAGAATGGAGGCCATGATGCGTGTTGCGGCCGATGGATATCTGGACATCAGTGACGGACGACGGGTTCGCACACCGGGGTATCATGACCACGCCCTGGAGCCGGTTCCCCAGGAGGAGGCGATCGCATTCCTGCTTTCGCACACCTTCCGTGGGCACCGACGGATCGTGCGCCCGCTTTCCCTGCAAGAGCGCAAGCGGATCCGACTCGCCCTATGGGCGGATTCAGTCCAGGAACGGATGTCTCTGGTAGATCGGGTCTGGCGTTCGATTTCGGAACGGGTAGCTCCAGCTGCAGGCACGGATGAGCCCCAGCTCATTCAAGTCGTGCAGTATGGCACGTGGGCCTACCCGCTCTATCTTGATGGGGACGTCACTCGGGTGATCCCGAACGGCGGCATGCCACTTGCAGATGTTTCCCCTGAGCTCGTTTTTGAGCTAGATGTGGAAAGAAAGACAGCCTGAGCTTCGTGCCGGTTCGGTTCGACTACGGTCGTCCAGCCGGCACAAAGTCCCACGCCTGGATGGGTGGGCAACACGCCCTGGGGGGGCGTGCCAAGAGTGGCGTCAGTAGCTTCGGCTGCTGGCGTCACTCGCTTTCCCCCCCTGATCGTTCCCTACTCCGGAAGGCCCGGCTCGGTCATCGAGCGAACGTCGAGCGCCCCGTCGATCTGATCTTCGGGAAGCAGCCCCTGTTCACGAACGATGTCCCGAACGCTCATCCCGCGCTTCGCCGACTCCTTCGCCACCACGGCGGCCGCGTCGTAGCCGATGTAGGGGTTGAGCGCGGTCGCGATCGACGGATTCTTCTCCAGCAGCTCCTGCGCCCTGGCCTCGTTCGCCTCGATTCCCACGACACAACGGTCCGTAAAGGCGCGCGCGATGTTCGCGAGGAGCGTGATCGAATCGAGTAGCGCGTGGGCGAGGACTGGCATCATCACGTTCAGCTCGAAATTTCCTCGGCTGCCCGCAACGGTCACCGTCGTATGATTCCCCATGACCCGGGCGGCCACCATCATCATCGCCTCGGACATTACCGGATTCACCTTCCCCGGCATGATCGAGGAACCGGGCTGGATCGCCGGAAGGCTGATCTCGTGGAGACCCGATGTGGGTCCGGAACCGAGCCAGCGGATGTCGTCCGCGATCTTCATGAAGCTCGTGGCGACGGTGTTCAGTGCGCCGGCGACGTTCACTGCGGCGTCTTTCGCCCCCTGAGCCTCGAAGTGGTCGACGGCTTCGATGAACGGAATCCCCGTCGCCGCTGAAATGCGGGCGATCGTGCGTGCCGAGAAGTCCGGGTGGGTGTTGATCCCGGTTCCGGTCGCGGTGCCACCAAGGGCTAGCTCGTTCAGCTCGTCGGCAGCCACGCGCACCCGCTCGATGCCCTTTTCGACCTGGCGGGCGTAACCGGCGAACTCCTGGCCCAGGCGCACCGGCGTCGCGTCCATCAGGTGCGTCCGACCGGACTTCATGATGCCATCGAAGGCGTCCGCCTTGGTCGCCAGGGCGCTCCGCATGTGCTCCAGTGCGGGGATCAGCTCCTCTTCAATCGCCACGCGAGCGGATACATGAATCGCCGTGGGGATCACATCGTTCGACGACTGACCGAAGTTCACATGATCGTTCGGGTGAACTGAGCCCTCACCAGTGAGCAGCTCAGTGGCGCGGTGCGCGACCACTTCGTTGGTGTTCATGTTGGTCGACGTGCCGGAGCCCGTCTGGTAGATGTCGAGTACGAACTGGTCGTCCCAACGTCCGCTCGAGACTTCGCCAGCGGCCTCTGCGATCACTGCCGCGATCGTCTGGTCGAGATTCCCGAGCTCCGCGTTGGTTTCGGCCGCCGAGCGCTTGATCAGACCCAGGGCCTGTATGAAGCGCCGCCCGAAGCGTTGCCCGCTGATGGGAAAGTTCTCCACGGCCCTCTGCGTCTGCGGTCCGTACAGAGCGTCCGCGGGGACCTTCATCTCACCGAGGGAGTCCTTCTCGATCCTGTAATCGTCCGACATCGCAGCGAGCCTTCCTGAGTGGTATCCCGAGTAGCGAGGACCACAGTGTCCCCGCACAGACCGAAATCTAGACCGCTACACGGAAGGGTGTAGTGGGTCGGGGCATCACCCCCGATTCGGCTGACTCGGACGCATCTCGATTCGGCTGACGTGCGCCTCTCTCGGGTACTCGAGCAGCTGCATCACCGCGAGCGCACAGTCATCGGCCTCGAGCTTCCATCCACGTTCCGCGACCTGCTCGTGGTTGTTGAACGGGGTATTCACACTACCCGGCATGACGATCGAGACCCGAACGTCCTGATAGCGGACGTCCAGCATCATCGCCTCGGACATCCCGAGAAGCCCGAACTTGCTCGCGTTGTAGCCGGTACCGTTGGCGAACGAGTTCCGGCTGGCCAACGATGCGATGTTGATGATATACCCGTCGCCCGACACGCTGAGGTGAGGAAGCGCCGCCTTCGAGCAGTAGAAGACGCCGCCCAGATTCACATCGACCTGAAGCTGCCACTCCTCGACCGTCATGTCGGAAATCGACTTGAAGATTCCGACGCCGGCGTTGTTCACGAGCACGTCCAGGCGTCCAAAGCGCGCCACGGCCGCTCCGACGAGAGCCTCACAAGCCACGGGATCCGAAACGTCGCAGGTGACGCCCAGAGCATTGTCACCAAGGCGCTCCGCCACTGATGCGACGTCCGCCTCGGTCCGCGCACTCACCACGACGGACATACCCTCGTTGATCATCCGTTCGGCGATCGCGAGGCCGATGCCCTTCGTGGCGCCGGTGACGATCGCGACCTTCCCAGTGAGATTCGGCATTCAACTCTTCCATATCGATGTGAAGCGGTCTGCAGGAACAGCCGCGAAGCACGGAGTCTGGCGATGACCGGAGGGGAAAAGCAACGGATTGCGCTCGTGACGGGCGGAGCAGTGCGGATCGGGCGGGCTATCGCGCTGGGTCTGGCTGAGGATGGTTACGACGTGGTGGTCGTGTACCGATCCTCCGAGACGTCCGCGAGAGAGACCGCAGAGGCGATCGAGGCGCGAGGCCGGCAGTGCCTTCTGATCCAGGCAGACTTGTCGGAACCATCGGCCGCCGCAGAATTGGCGACGGCCACCCGCGACCGCTTCGGTCGACTCGACGTCCTGGTGAACTCGGCGGCTTCCTTCCGATCGATGCCGCTCCTCGACGTCGATGCCGAGGAATGGGACGCAGTCATGAATCTGAACGTGCGCGCGCCACACCTCATCGTACGGTCGTGTGCTGATATGCTCCGTACAAGCCGGGGTTGTGTGATCAACATCGCCGACCTGTCCGCATACCAGGCGTGGTCTCAGTACCCGCACCACGCCGTCTCCAAGGCGGCTCTTGCTCACCTCACACGAGTACAGGCCCGCTCATTGGCTCCAGAGATTCGCGTGAATGCGATCGCGCCTGGAGCCGTACTGCCGCCGGACGAATGGCCCCAGGAGCGCTGGGAGGCGCTGGCCGACCGAGCCGTGCTGAAGCGCGTCGGCGGGCCGGACGATGTTGTCCAGGCGGTGCGCTATCTCATCGAGGCCCGCTTCGTCACCGGCCATATTCTGCCCGTGGATGGCGGCAGATTGCTCGGGCCCGCCGGGCCGCCCCGGGCCGGAGAGCGAGGCGAGGGCTGCTCCCCCACGGGATCAGCCCTCGCTGCGCACTGCTACGGTCTGGTCTGACGCAGACGCGTCAGTCTCCGGCCACGGCGCCTTCGGCCAGCGCCTCGGCACCTCCGTGGGCCAGCCAGCGCTCGGCCTCCAGTGCCGCCATGCAACCTGTCCCCGCCGCAGTGACGGCCTGGCGGTAGTAGTCGTCCATCACGTCGCCCGCGGCGAAAATGCCCGGCACCGACGTCTCTGTACGCCACGGGACGGGCGTCGCGACATAGCCGTTCTCTTTCAAATCCACGACGCCTTCCAGAAAGCCGGTGTTCGGCGAGTGTCCGATCGCGACGAAGAGGCCGCCCACGGCCAACTCCCGCTCCTCACCGGTCACCGTGTCTTCGAGCTTCAGGGCAGTGATGACGTCATCGCCGATCACATCGGTTACGACGGTATTCCAGGCGAAGGTGATCTTCTCGTTCGCCAGCGCACGCTCTGCCATGATCCGCGACGCGCGCAGCTCGTCACGCCGATGAACGACGACCACCTCTTTCGCGAACTTCGTCAGGTACAGCGCGTCCTCCATCGCGGTATCGCCCCCGCCGACGACTGCGAGGACCTGCTCGCGGAAGTGAGGCAGCGCGCCGTCACACACCGCACAGGCGCTCACGCCGCCCCCGGTTTGAGCGAGCCGCTCCTCGTTTTCGATCCCGATCCAGTTGGCGTTCGCACCGGTCGCCAGGATGACCGTGTCGGCCATCACGACCTTCCCGCTCGTGGTCTCGAGCCGAAACGGATGCTGATTCGGGTCGATGGAAACAACATCTTCGGTGAGCACCCGAGTCCCGAAGCGGAGGGATCATCGTGCGACTTATGCCGCCTTCGATGACGAACGGCTTCATCTCAGCCCGGGCAGAGTAGATGGCGGCGGTCCAACCCGCAGGTCCAGAACCAATGATGACCACCCGCTCGTGGGTCGGCGTGCTGTCGGACATCGTCACTCCTCCTTGAACACCTTCATGTTGGTCGAATGGCCGGGGTTCACCCGGGCGCTCGGATCGACAAAGTGGACGGCCTGATTCACGGCTACAGCTGCCTCGGCGAAGCCCGTCGCGATCAGATCGAGCTTCCCGTCGTAGTTCACGACATCGCCCGCTGCAAAGACTCCTGGGACCGAAGTGGCCATGTGCGAATCAACCAGAATCCGGTTCTTCTCGACAGTGAGCCCCCAGTTCTTCATCGGCCCGAGATCCGGCTTGAAGCCGAGGCACGTCAGGACACAGTCACAGGGAAGATCGACGTCTTCGTCCGTCCGGTTGTCGAAGATCGTCACACGCTCCACGCGCTCCCCTCCGTGAATCGTTCGAACCTCATGGAATGTCTTCATGTCGACCTCGCCGGCCGTCGCCGCGTCCTCCACCTGCGTGACTGACGCCTCGTGTGCCCGCCAACCGTCCCGGCGATGCACAAGCGTCATGGAGGCCGTCAGATCCTTGAGCATGAGCACGAAGTCGAACGCCGTGTCACCACCACCGACGACCACGACATGCTTGTCTCGGAACGCTTCGGGATCCTTGACGGCGTATTCCACACCGGCATGCATGAATTCCTCATAGCCGGCGCACTTGAGCGGCATAGGCTCGAACGCGCCCTTGCCCCCGGCGATCACCACGGTGCGACTGCGATGAATACCGTTTGAGCACTGTAGTTCGAAGTGCTCTCCGGTCCAGTGGAGTTCCCGGACCTGCTCGTCGAGCACGATCTCGGGTCCAAACTGGAGCGCCTGCTCGACCAGATTGTTCACGAGGTCCTTGGCGAGAACCTTGGGGAAACCACCGACGTCGAAGATGTACTTCTCGGGGTAGAGCGCGGCGAGTTGTCCGCCGAGTTCAGGAAGGGAATCGACGATCCGACACGAGTTTCCCCGCATGCCGGCGTAGAATGCGGCGAAGAGCCCCGTGGGACCACCGCCGATGATCGTGATATCCCTGATATCGTCTGCCATCTGGACCTGCATCGAAGCGCGAGGACCGAAGAGGGCCGCCCGCGGAATACGCGATTGAATGCCTGGCTCGTCGCCTGAACGGCGAGAGGAAGCCTTGAAGTCTAATCGTACCGGGAGGTCGATCAACTCGTCCCGGCGGGGGGTGGGGGAAGACCCTGAACCCCTCGAGTCCACGGCATGGAACCGCAGCGCTCTCGAGGATCAGCCGGCCTGGACTTCCTTCGCCGCAAGGTAGAAGGCCGACCGCTGGTAGCGATCCAATCCTCGCAGGATCAGCATCTTGCAGACGGCGGCCGTAGGCACACCAACAAGAAGTCCGATCACGCCGAAGAAGTAGCCGCCAATACTGAGCGCCAACACAACCCAAACCGGATGGATCCCGACGGATCCGCCTACGATCCGAGGAGTGATGACCGTCGCGTCGAGTACCTGCACGACGCCGAATACTGCGGCCACTTTCAGTAACGAGAGCACCACATTGCCGCTGACGAGGGCAATGAACACGGCCGGAACGAGGCTGAGAACGAGGCCGACGTAGGGAATAAGAGAGAAGACCCCGACCACGACTCCGATGGTGGACCCATACGGGAAGCGTGTGAGCCCGAGACCGAGGCCGGTAAGCAGCCCGATCGTTGCGGCCACCATCAGCTGACCCCGGAGGTAGCTCGAAACGAGGCGGTCGACATCAGAGACAAAAGCGACGAATCCGTCTCGACGGCCCTCGGGAACGAGCTCGGTCATGCGGGACAGCATCACGTCCCAGTCGCGAATGAGATAGAACGAGAGGACCGGCGTGAGCACCACGTAGCCGAGGATCGCGATGACCGAGCCGAGTCCCCGCCCGAGTCCCAGCACGCCGTCCCACGCCGACTGGGCGAGCGCTGCCTGCCGCTCCTCGAGGAAGCTCATCACCGACTCTTCGTCGATAGCCCTCAACTGCTCGACGATCTGGCCCCCGTCGAAGAAGGGCACATCGACGGTGAGCAAGCGCTGCTGACCTACCTCAATCCAGAGACTGAGTCGCTCGAGAAGAACGGGAGCCGCTCGGAGCGCGGACACCAGCTCACGGAAGGCGGCTGGAACCACACCGAACACGAGGACCGCGATGAGTCCGATCGCAGGGATGATCAGAGCTATGACGGCAATCGACCGCGACAGCCCCCGACGGTGCAGCCGATCGACCATCGGATCGAGGACGTACGCGAGTACCACGGCAAGAGCGAACGGAGCCAGGAGGTGTCCGACCTCCTGAAGCAACCAGATGAGCGTGAGAACAGACGCGATCGTGATCAGCGACGAATGTCCCTCTCGACCCCGGAACGGCATCAGCACGGCGACGAGCAGAACGAAGAGCAGCACGGGGTTCAGGATCGGGAGCGTCTCGAAAAGAAAGACTCCCAATACCATGACGACGGCGGTGGCGAGCGTCACTCGCCAGATATTCAGCCGGCCGACTTCGCTCATGCGAACCTCCCCGCGCTCGTTCCGCTCCGAAGGCGCGTCTGTCGACGGATCAGGACCCATCGTCAGTCCGCCGCCTCACCAGCATCGAGGCCCAGCACCAATCCCTGGGCTACCCTCACCACTTCAGCGGCATTCTCGTACGAGATGCGAAGATGCGCGGAAGACAGGGGAACCCACTCGCACGCGGTGATCCCCTCGGCATGCTCGGGAACGGGGTCGCCGGCCGCAGACCGCATGAGGAAGAACGTGGTGAACTTGTGGATGCGCCGCCCTCGAGCCCGGAAGAACCAGTCGATGGTGATGAGCTCGTCGCCGAGAACCAGATCTTCCAGCCCGGTCTCTTCTCGGACCTCCCGCACGGCAGTCTCACCCGGCGTTTCGCCCTCCTCGGCATGTCCCTTGGGTAGCCCCCACTTTCGATAGGGATCCCGGATCACGAGCATGTGCTCTGTTCCCTCGATCATGCGGATCACCACACCACCGGCGCTCGTCTCGATCACCGGCCCACGGGGCCGCGGATGGTCACCGGAGCGTGCAGAAACAGGACGAGGCACGGGCGGCTTAGAAGATCGAGAGTCGGACATACCGCCCGGGGTTTTCACGAACGTCCTGCAGCAGCAGGTCGAGGGACCTCAGGGCGCCCTCTGCGTTCACCGCGAAGGTGGAATCGACCAGCAGTCGGCCCAGCGATCCCTCGCCCGCTTCGAGTCGCGCGGCGATCCGGTCGACCCTGGCGAAGGTCGAATCCGCCTTGGCCAGCGTCGCAACCAGACCGGCCTCCGGGTCGGACAGCTCGGTGGCGAGCACTCGGATGCCGTCCGACGCCACGCGCACGTTGGTGACGATGGAGTCGATCTGCTGGTCAGCCAGCACACCGTCGAGCCTCTCGAAGGAGCGACGGGCCGCAACGGCGGCGTCCTCTACCTCCATCAGGGCGGTGTCGGCCCTCGCGGTGATGTTCGCGGCCACGGCTGACTGCTGCCGGACCAGAACACGCAGGTCCTGGGTGATCGCCTCGATATTGGTGATGGCCGAAGCGAGATTGTCCGCCGTCTCCTGATTGAACGCCAGCTCGAGGCGTTCGGAGAGCGTGGCCAGGTTGATCGAAATCTGCTCGGCGGACGCGGTGAGGCGGGTGATCTCGGGAAGCGCATATCCGCCCAGTAGCCTGCCACCCTCAGAAGCCTCTGCCGGCACGTCGTAGAAGTTGAAGCGGGGAAAGCGAGCCCGACTCACGATCTCGGCCTGCCAATCGCCGAAGAGTGATTCAGGTCCCAGCACCACGGCGGCGTCGCCAGGAAGCTCCATCGGCTCGGTGAGCAGCAGGGTGATGCGCACATGCTCGCCCCCTGGTTCGACCCCTACCTCCGACACACTCCCGATGCGGACCCCGCGGTACGTAACGGGATTGCCTTCGGAGAGCTGGCCGGCCGACTCGAGCAGGGCTTCCACCGTCTGCGTGGCACGTCCGAAATTCGTGCCCTGGAGCCACAGCGTGCCGCCGACTCCGACTGCGATCGCCACGATGATCACCAGCCCGACCAGGAACTCCCTGTTTCGGCTCATGGTCTCACCGCCATCAATTCCGGCCTCCCTTCGATGAAGCCCTTCACGATCGGATCGTCGGAAGCGCGCACCTCATCCGGTGTCCCATCGACCCGCACTGAGCCATCGTAGAGCATCGCGACACGGTCGGAAATGCGGAAGGCGCTGGTCATGTCGTGGGAGATCACCACGCCGGTCACATTCAACTCCTCGGACATCCGGACGATCATCTCGTCGATCACGGCTGTCGTAACCGGGTCGAGACCGGTTGTTGGTTCGTCGTAGAGGATGTACTTGGGACGCGTCGCGATCGCCCGGGCGAGGCCCGCACGCTTTCGCTGACCACCGGAGAGTTCGGACGGGAGATGACCCTCGTACCCATCCAGGTCGACCAGCCGGAGGCACTCCGACACCCGGTCGGGGATCTCCTCGCCGGGGAAGTCCTCCATGCGACGTAATCCCATGCCGACGTTCTCAGCGATCGTCATCGAGTCGAACAGAGCGGCGAACTGGAAGACATAGCCAACGTTGCGACGTAGCCGGAAGAGCGACTCCTGGTCGAGCCGAGAGATGTTGTGCTCGTCGACCCACACGTCACCCTCATCGGGACGAAGGAGGCCGACGATATGCTTCAACATGACCGACTTCCCCGACCCTGACCCACCGACAATCGTCGTCGTACTCCCGTCCTGGATCGACAGCGTGAAGCTCTTGAGGACCTGATTGTCGCCGAACGCCTTGTGGACGTTCACCAGTTCGATACTCATCGGGGGCGCACCGTCATCGAAGGAGTACGGCCGCCCAGAAGGCGTCGAGTACCAGAATGATCATGCTCGAGACCACGACCGCTCTCGTCGTCGACCGACCAACCCCTTCGGCTCCCCCCCGAGTGTGGAAGCCGAACGAGCACCCGACGGACGTCACCGTAATCCCGAAGGTGATCGCCTTGATCGCCGAAAACCGCACGTCGAACGGGTCGAAGAAGAGCCGGACCCCTCGGATGAACTGCGGCGCGGACAAGTCGAGCAGGGCCATCGAGGCTCCAAGACCGGCCAGGACCCCAATCGCATCGGCCAGCACCACGACCATCGGAAACATCAACGCCCCGGCGAGAACGCGCGGCACGATCAAGTACGCCACCGGATCGTAAGCAAGGGTCTCGAGCGCATCGATCTGCTCCGTCACGCGCATCGTCCCGATCTCGGCCGCGATGTTCGCACCGACGCGCCCTGAGAGGGCCAGTCCGGTAAGTACCGGGCCGAGTTCGAGGATCATCGTCTTGCCCACGAGAGCCCCGACGAAGTAGAGCGGGACCGCACCCGTGAACGTGTACGACGCCTGGAGGGCGAGCACGATTCCGGTGAAGGTCGAAATGAAGAGTGCGATAGGCACCGACTCGACCCCGATTCGCCCCATCTGTTCGAGAAGATGGGGGCCCCAGAGGCGCACCTTCTTGAGCGCCCGAAAAGAACTCAACCCGAGGTAACCCGCTCGTCCTACGGAGGAGATGGCCCCGATCGCCGTCCGACCGACGGCCGTGACATATGCAGCGGCAGCAGACATGACCTGAATCTACTGTGAATGGCCCTGATGTGGCGGCGGACGCTGTGTCACACGCCGGCGACTCATCAGAGCAGGCCCTTCCTCACTCCTCAGGGAGGTCCTCGCTCTCGAGAGAGAACTCGACCTCTTCGGGACGACCATTCTCACCCTGCACCTCATATGCGATACGGAGCCGGGTCACCGCCGCGCGCGGGTCGATGAGCGCCACTTCGAAGTCGATCGACTGATCGGAGGAAAAGATACGCGTCCGGACCCGCTCGCCCGGCTGGGCTTGTGGAGCCCTGGCCGGGTTTCGGAAAAGGGTCTTGGTGGACTGACGGCCGGATTCGAGTGTGCGGGTGACTTTGACCTGCTTGAGCCAGTCCGGCTGATAACTGACGCCATACTCGAAGCCGCGCTGATCGGCTCCAGAGCCTTCGCGATTGTGTCGTGCCACCGTCGGTTTCCTTGGGGGGGGAATCATCCGTCACCGAAAGTCGCGGGACAGAAAATCAGGAAAAAGACCACAAGCGAATGTTTCCCGTCCGGACCTGAAATGTCAATAATTCAGATCAGAGCATCCACCGAAAGACGTTGAAAGCGTTGAGCGATCGCCCATGCGACCTGGCGAGCTTTCTGCGATTTACAGTTCAATCGGGATAGGCACGAACGTCAGGAAAAATGTAGCAATGAGCATCCAGCCAATCACAGATCGGGCTCGACCCAGCTCGGGCGCAGGTTGAATTACGCGGGGGTGCCCCACCTGTCCGCGGTGAAGGACCAGGACCAGCGCAGCCCACCCCCACCACCCCCACCAAAGCAAGCCGAGCGGGAGAAGCGAGAGGAGGAAGAGACGGGCCAGGCGAATGTGTCCCCTGGGGAAGAGGGAGTATAGAACGTGCCCGCCGTCGAGTTGTCCGAGGGGCAAGAGGTTCAGCGCGGTCACGAAGAGGCCCAACCAGCCGGCAAGGGCCAGCGGATGCAGGAGAATCAGTGCCTCGCCGACCGGAGCGGGCCCGAACAGCGTCGCGAGCACGTGAGTCGCGAGGCCGTTGCCGAGCCACACCGGCTGATCGGCGAATCGGATCACGAAGGGAGACATCATACTCGCGGGCCCCGGCACGGCCCGCGACATGCCGAAGCCGACAATCAGCATCGGAACCGAGACGACGAACGACGCGACAGGACCGGCCGCACCGATGTCGAACAGGATGGACCGCCGCACGATCGGACCGCGCAGGCGGATGAACGCACCGAGACTCCCAATCACCGAGAAGTACGGGGGGAACGGAATGAAGTACGGGAGGCTCGCGTTCACCTGGTGGCGCCGGGCAGCCCAATAGTGCCCCATCTCGTGGCAGACGAGTACGCCCAGAAAGGAGAAGGCGAAGGAGGCTCCCAACCACAGCGAGTCCGGCTCCAGCCCGGTTGGGTAGGGGAGGAGCACGTCACCCACTTCGAAGGTTCGCGTCCGGAACGGATCTCGACCCGCCATGAGTGCTCCGGCACCGAGCGTTGTGAAGACGGTCAGGGCCAGAAGAAGCCCGTGAATCCAAGGGATCGGGCGCGGCTCTTCCTTGAGCTGGTAGACCAGCACAACCTCCGTACCCGCGTCGTCCTCCTGGAGGTGAGCCTGCGCCGACCACCCCTCGAGCGCGGCGAGAACCTCGGGAGATTCGGGACGAAATTCCGGCCGGAGTCGCCCCCTGAGAACCGTGTCGTAGGGCAAAGTCGTGAGTCGTGACTCGACCAAAAGGGGCATCCAGACCGAAAGATCGACCTTGACCCCCATTTTTTGCGTCATTAACATCGCCCCGATCGTGCGAGTCACTCGCTCGATTGCATAACCCGCCGGCGCTCCCGTTCCGGGACCCAATCACGCCGGCACCCGATCCGCACGAGACGACCATTCCGGTCGTTCTCTTTTTCGACGCCCCGAATCGTACGGTAGCGCCGACCTGTCCGGTCGAGCGCGCGGAGCCCCTCGTGGACATCGCCGAACTACAGAGCAAGAATGTTGGGGAGCTCCACGACCTAGCGGCGGAGCTGAACCTCAACGACTGCGAGAGCCTCCGCAAGGAAGAGCTCCTGCTACAAATCGAGCACGCGCTCCTCGAGCGTGGGCAGACCCTCACGGCCGAAGGCGTGCTCGAGTTGATGCCCGAGGGCTACGGCTTTCTGCGGTCCCCGGTGTGGAGCTACATCCATAGTCCGGACGACGTCTACATCAGTCCGTCGCAGATCAAACGACTCCAGCTCCGCACCGGAGACACGGTCGCCGGTGAGGTCCGTCCCCCACGGCGGAACGAGAAGTACCTCGCTCTGCTCAAAGTCGACTCGATCAACGGAACCGAGCCCGGATCGGTCACCGAGCGCGGCGAGTTCGAAACGCTGCGACCGATGTACCCCGAGAGGCGCTTGAATCTCGAGGTTCCGGGCGACGACGACTCCCTCGCCATGCGGGTCGTGGATCTGATCGCACCGATCGGTGAAGGCCAGCGTGGACTCATCGTCTCCCCGCCGAAGGCCGGAAAGACGACGATCCTTCGCCAGATGGCTGAGGCGATCGCCGTAAATTCTCCAGACTGCCACCTGATCGTCCTGCTGATCGACGAACGTCCTGAAGAGGTCACGGAGATGCGGGCGCGGGTTCGGGGCGACGTCATCGCGTCGACCTTCGACGAGTCCGCTCAGCGCAGTATCCAGGTTGCCGAAATGGTGCTGGAGAAAGCGAAGCGGCTCGTCGAGCAGGGACACGATGTCGTGATCCTCCTCGATTCGATCACGCGGCTGGCGCGGGCCTACAACACGGTGATCCGTAAGTCGGGTCGAATCATGTCGGGCGGTGTCGACGCCAACGCGCTACAGAAGCCCAAGCGTTTCTTCGGCGCGGCGCGCAACATCGAGAACGGAGGATCACTCACGATCGTCGCCACCGCTCTGGTCGAAACCGGGAGTCGGATGGACGAGGTGATTTTCGAAGA
>JBDGVS010000077.1:0-8776 GCA_039585535.1 Gemmatimonadota bacterium
CTCTTCGGAGTGACTGCACGTGACCCGGTGGTCTCGGTCGGACTGGTGATTGCGATGCTCATCTTCGGGCTCGCGGCGACACTCGTGCCGGCGGTCCGAATCGGACGCCTCGATCCGGCGCTCGTGCTTCGGGGCTCCTGAGACGACCACCTGAGCGCGGTCTTTCCGGTTGCGAAGTGCTGGAGCCGCCGCCCCTCGCTCCCGCGGGTGAGGGGCGGGTAGATTCTGGGTCTTCACTTCGTATGACTCTCCGGGAGGATTCCCGTGCACCGCACCCTCGGTAGCGCCTTTCTGCTCTTCGTTCTGGCTCTGTCCGCGACCGCGCGTCCCGCGTTCGCACAGTCGATTCCTACGCCGGAGGAACACTTCGGGTATGAGATGGGGACGGACAAGGAGCTGGCCCGGTGGGATGAGATCCTCGAGTACTTCACGCTGGTAGCGGACGCGTCCGATCGGATCGTCGTGGATACTGCGGGTCCTACGACGCTCAATAACCGGTATGTCAGCATCACCATCTCGTCACCCGCCAACCTTGCCCGACTCGACGAAATCCAGGCCGCCTCGAAGCAGATTGCCGAGGGTCGCATCGACCGGGTCGAAGCCGAGCGGATCGCCGCGGGAATTCCGGCGACCGCGGTGCTGCACCACAACATCCATTCGACCGAGATCGGTGCCTCACAGACGAGCGTGCAACTGGTCTACGAGCTGGCGGCCGGCATGGATGAGACCACGCAGACCATCCTCGATGAAGTGGTGACCGTACTCATTCCTTCGGGGAATCCCGACGGTCAGATCATGGTCACCGACTGGTACCGTGAGAATGTGAATACGGAGTACGAGCGGGCGCGGATGCCCTGGCTCTATCACCACTTCGCGGGGCACGACAACAACCGGGACTACTTCCAGGCGAATCTCGTCGAGTCGCAGTACTGGATGCAGTTGATGTTCCACGAGACGTATCCGCAGCTCTATCTCGATCAGCACCAGATGGGCACGAGCGGGCCGCGGATCTTCGTGCCGCCGTATCCCGATCCGATGAACCCGGATGTCCACCCTCTCCAGTGGCAGCAGCTCCAGTTCATCGGCGGCGGCATGGTCGCGGACCTCCAGGCGGAGAAGAAGCAGGGCGTCGTCACCGGATCCATGTACCGGATCTGGGGCCAGGAGGGCGCGCTCACCGGGCGCTACCACAACATCGTCGCACTCCTCACGGAAACGGCGAGTGCGAGAATCGCGAGCCCGGATACGGTCGAACTGGCCGCGCTCGAGCGCGGCGCGGCGCCCGGTCGTGGACTGAGTGAGTACGGCTTTCAGATGGCGTTCGTCGACCCGTGGATGGGCGGGGAGTGGACGCTGGGTGACATCGTCGACTATCAGATGATCGCAGCGCTCTCCTTCCTCGAGCAGGGTGCTCGCTTCCGTGAGCACTACGTCCTCGGCCGCTGGCAGATGGCGTCGGAAACGATCGAGAAAGGAGAGGTCGAGGGCCCCGGTGCTTATGTGATTCCATTGGATCAGGCGGACCCGATCGCCGCGGCGGAACTCGCCGACAAGCTGATCCTTCAGGGGCTCGAGGTGCATCGCGCGACGGAGTCATTCGTGGCACTTCCTCAGAACGACGTCTGGTTCACGCCAGTTGAGGGAACACTCACGATTCCCGAGTGGCAGCGGGACCGGATCGCGGGCGACATAGATGCGGCCGATGACGAGGACGCGAACGAAGAGGGGGAAGACGACGACGAGGGTGAGGAGCACGGCGAAGAGGAGGGCCACGAAGACGGCGACCGTGACGCTGCGCCTCGCTCTGCTCCGGACGCCGAAGCGCGGACCTTCCCGGCAGGATCGTGGGTCGTGTTCGGGGCCCAGCCGGGTCGCGCGGCAATCCTCGATCTACTCGAGCCCCAGAACCGCCGCCTGCAGCGTGAATGGCCGGACGGCCCATTCGTGCGTTCGTATGACGGGGCGGGGTACACGATGCCCATGCAAATGGGTGTCGAGGCGATCCGCGTCGACGCGGGTGAGGTAGGGGCGGTCGAACGAGCCCGCGACGCGCGCTTCCATGCGCCTCCGATGCCGACGGCGTCTACCTGGTATGCGTTCAGCGCACGGGTCACGCGCAACTACGAGACGGTGAATCGGTTACTCGACGCCGGCGTCTCGGTGTCCAGGGCCGTCTCCGATGACGAGCCCTTCTTCCTCGTATCGGCCAGCGACACGCAGGCGCGTTCGATGTTGAGTCAGCTTTCCGCCGAGATCGGGACGGCTGTGGTAGCTGATCCGCCGAACGTGGCTCAGGTGGTCGCGCAGCAGTCGGTGCGACTCGGCGTCTACCAGGGCTGGGCGGGCTCCATGGATGAGGGTTGGACGCGTCTCGTTCTGGAGGAGTACGGCTACGAGTATGCCTCGTTGTCCAATGACGATGTACGGGAGGCGGGACTCCGCGAGCGCTTCGACGTGATCATGATCCCGTCGGAGATCCCGTTGAACCGCCTGATCGAAGGCTCGACCAGCGACGAGACGCCGCCGATGTATCGAGGTGGGATCGAAGAGGATGGTGTCGAAAACCTCAAGACGTTCGTGCGGAACGGAGGGACGCTCGTCACACTCGATCGAGCCGACGCGCTCGTACTCGAGCACTTCGACGTACCCGTGCGGAACGCACTGGAGGGACTCGGATCGGATGAACTCTTCGCTCCGGCATCACTCTTCCGCGTGGAGCTGGATGGTGACCATCCGCTCGCGATGGGAAGTCCGGACGAGGTCGCGGCCAAGTGGGCCAGCGGTCGCGCCTACGAGCCCACGGACTTCGGCGGTGAGGCCGGTCGGGTCGAGGCAGTCGGGCGATGGGCTTCCGATCCTGATGACGTCCTGATGAGCGGCATGCTGCACGGCGCCGAACACCTCGCCGGAAAGGCAGCGGTGTTGGACGTGGAGTACGGGGCCGGCCGGATTCTCATGTACGGCTTCCGGGTTCAGCACCGCGGTCAGACCCACGGGACGTTCAAGCTGCTCTTCAACGCGTTTCTGAAGGACGACCCTCGTGCGGCGACGGAAGATTAGAGGGCAGTCTGAGTTGATACCGCGACCGGGCGAGCCGTACGTTGTCCGCACCCCGGACCAAGCGCCTCGTGCGCGGGTCATCCGCACTCCAGGGAGTTAACAGATGCTCAAGGAATTCAAGGACTTCGCCGTAAAGGGCAATGTGCTCGACATGGCGGTCGGCATCATCATCGGAGCCGCGTTCGGCACGGTGGTGAAATCCATGGTAGCCGACGTGATCATGCCACCCATCGGCCTGCTGTTGGGAGGCGTCGACTTCACGAACCTCTTCGTCACCGTCAGTTAGGGGTCTGTTGCGGGCCCCTACGAGACGCTGGCGGCGGCCCAGGAGGCTGGTGCCGTAACGATCAACTACGGCGTCTTTGCCAATGAGGTCGTGTCCTTCACGATCGTGGCCTTTGCCGTGTTCATGCTGGTGCGCTCCTTTAACAAGATGAAGCGAGAGGAAGAGGCCGCACCGCCGCCGGCTCCGCCGGAGCCGTCCGCTGAAGAGAAGCTGCTCGGCGAGATCCGGGACCTGCTCAAGTCGCAGGCGTAGGCACACCGAGGCTGGGGCGCGGAAGGCGCCCCAGCCTCGAGTTGTTCGTGGGAAGCCCGCGGCCTAGCGGGAAGGTGCCCAGAAGAGAACGAGTTCCTCGAGATGGACGTCATCGCGCTCCAGCGAGATCTCGAAGGTGTCCGTATCCTCGGCCTGGTCGCGCCAGCGCTCCCAGATCTGCTCCAGCTCCTCGGCAAGATCCTCTTCCAGCTCGATGAGTGCCTCCTGATACTCCTCGGCTTTTTCCGTCGCGCTCTGGAGTCGCTCCTGAGTTCTTCGCGTCTGTGAGCGCCGCGAGGCCATCCCCGAAAGGCTCCGGACCCTTCGCCTGCCACCCAGGAACATGGATAGGACTTCGCCGGCTCCGGATATGACCTCTTGCTGTCGGCGCTGTCCGACGTCCACATCGAGTTCCCGCAGTCGACGTTCCGCACTGGCTATCCGCTTCTTCGCCGCCTTCGTCCGGGTTTCGTAGCGACCTCGGAGCTTCTCGGCTTCGGCGTCGGCTCGGTCCTCGGCCGCCTCCAGGCAACGCGTCCGAAAGGCTTCCTCAGCTTCTCCCGGACGCGAGTACAGCTTGAGCTTCTTGTTCCGAAACAGCTCGAGCGAGCGCTCCCGGAAGAGGTGCTCCTCGATGAGTTTTTCGGCGTTCGAGAAGTAGCGCTTCTCGTCGAGGGGCGTGTCGGTGATTACGAACGTCGCATCCTCCGGGGCTTCCCTCCGGAAATCCCGGCGATCGTAGTCGACAGGAATAGCCTCTTCGGCGTCGATGCGGTCGCCGCGGAGGGGGAACACGATGGCTTCCCACTCCTCCTCATGGCGCACGTCTCCGACTCGTTCATCGAAAAGGAGCCGTACGCGTGCAGCCAGTCCCGGCTCCAGGCGGGCGCCTGATCGAGAGATCCCTGCCTGGTCGAGCCACGGGGCCGCCGGGTCGATGAACCGGACATCGGTTCCGCTTGCGACCTTGGGCTGACCCGAGGTCTCGTCATCGGCGAGCTGCTCTGTCTCCCCTGCAGGGGTCGATACTGTGGCCGGTGCGTGAGCTATACCTTCCGGCTTGAGACGGAGGAGCTCGGCGCGAGTGAGCGGGCCGCGCAGATACGACATGGCCCAGCGCGTGGTGAAGAGCGTAGGTGCTGCCGACTTCGCACTCTTGAGCAGGAACTGGCGCTTTCCGAGCTGCCCGATTCTCGCGTCCCACGCGTTGACGTCCACATCGCCAGAAGCAGAGCGGAGACCTTCGATGATGCGAGCCTTGTCCCGCTCCGTCTGTAGCCGTCCGACCATCCAGGTGCCCGCATTCGACATCAACTTGTAGTCGAGGTCGACGGGGTTCTGAGTCGCCATGACAAGCCCGACACCGTGCGCTCGAGCCTGCTTGTACATCGTAAGGATCGGACGCTTCGAGGGCGGCTCTGCAGTCGGGGGTGCAAAGCCCATGACCTCGTCGGCATAGATGAGCGCCTTGAGCTCCGACGTACCCGGCTGCTTGCGCATCCAGGTGACGAACTTCGTGAGTAGCAGCGTCACCACGAACATCCGTTCCGTCTCGGACAGGTGCGTCAGGTGGACGATACTCGCCCGTGGCCGACCATCCGGTGCGTAGAGGAGCGACTGGATATCGAGGGGCTCCCCCATCATCCACTCGGCGAAGGATGGGGAGGCCATGAGCCCGTTGAGCCTCATGGCCAGCTTCATCCGCTCTTTGGGCGGATAGAATGCATCGAGTTCGAAGACGCCGAGTCGTCGAATCGGTGGTGTCTGGACCTGTAGAAGCAGCGTGGTCAGGTCGAGTGCGTGCCCCTCGCGCCACGCGTTTTCGACAAGGTTCGACAGGAGAATGTGCTCTCGACTCGTCAGGGGATCCGCGTCGATTCCTACCATTACGAGAAGTCCGGAAACCAGCCCCTCGATCTCGTCACGAATCGACTCTCCGTGCTCCTCCCATGACGCTTCTGGAGGCGAAAGGTCGCCGATGAGGTTCAGCGGGATGCCGGCCGTCGATCCGGGCGTGAGCACACGAATGTCCACTCCGTCCCGAACCGTCTTCATTCGCTCGGCATCGATGCCGGACCGGGACAAGCCGCCTTTCCATTTTTCGGCTTCGCTCGCAGCCAGCTCGGTGCGGGAGAGCCCCTTTCTGCGGGCCTCGCCATCATCGACCCAGGGCTCGAACGCCGCCGGGGTAAACGAGGGGAAGTTCAGGAGAAGGTTCCCCATGTCCCCTTTGGGATCGAGGATGAGCACGGGGACTCCCGAAGCCAGGACCTCCTCCACAAGGACGATGCCGAGCCCCGTCTTTCCGGAGCCCGTCATACCAACGATGACGCCGTGGGTCGTCAGCCGCTCGCTGTTCAGTTCGAGGCGGTCGCCGTTGGGCTCGCCCGTCGACTTATCCAGTTCGCTGCCGAGGTAAAGGGATCCTGATTTCTGGTTCATACTCGTTCGCTGGGGCTCAGTCTTCGACGCCGAACGCGATCGAAACGGTCGTCTTTCGCAGATGGATGCGGCCACTTTCAACTGGGCCGGCACGTCGCTCACCTGGATGCCTTAGTGCCCTGAGAAGCTGCTGCTTCAGGCCTGGCCAAGCTAGCCGGACTGGCACAGGCTTGCACGCTGCGACCCACTGCTTCCCTGCGAAGCCGCGGGGAAAGGCCCGACCTTACCTGAGGGGCCCGACTCCTTCACCTCAAGCACCCACCATCGGCACCAGTCTCCTCACGGAGAATGACATGGCAGGAAAGTTCGAGGTCTACAAGGACACAGGGGGTGAGCTTGGTTTCCGGCCCAAGGCCGGGAATGGTCAGGTCGTGCTCACGAGCGAGGGCTACTCGGCCAGGGCCAGCGCGATGAACGGGATCAAGTCCGTTCAGACCAACTGCAAAGACGAGAAGTGCTTCGATAAGTCCGAGACGGCCAGGGGAAAGTCCCGGTTCAACATGACGACCACGCCCTTGTTCACCGTCACGATTTCATTTAATTCATTTGTGTTATAAATGTCGAGTTGGTGCGTGAGGAGGTCGTGGTGCCCGGGAATTTCTTGCCTGAGTTCGAGCTGTATGTGTCGCTTGCGGTCGCACGTCTGGGAGACGGCGCCTACGGTGTGGCCGTACGGCAGGAAATCGAGTCCCGGGTAGAGCGGCCGGTTTCCGTCGGTGCGCTCTACACCACGATGGCGCGGCTCGAAGAGAAGGGGCTGCTGCTGAGCAAGCCGGTGGAGCCGGAGCCTGGGCAGCGCGGCAGGCCGCGGAAGTACTACCACCTGACCGAGCGAGGGCAGGAGGCGGTACGTCATTCACTCGAGATGCTGGGCCGCATGGCCGAGGGTCTCTCGCTGGCAGACCTCGGGCGAGTCTGACGTGTCGTCACGACCTCCTGTCGGAGCCAGGGCGCTGCTGCGCCTCGTCCTGCATCCAGCCGATCGCCGGTACGCGCTCGCGGATCTGGAGGAGGAGTACGACGAGCGCATGGCCCGAGCGGGACAGCAGTCTGCGCGTCGCTGGTATTGGGCTCAGGCCTTCCGGTCCCTGCTGCCCGCGCTGAGGGGCCGATTCGTAAAGCGCCGAACGACAGGGTCGTCGGCGAGAGATCTGACACGGGGGGATGGGACGATGTGGAGAACGACAATGCAGGTCCTGCGCGATCTTCGGGTCGCGATGCGTGGGCTGCGAAGAGCGCCGGGTGTGCTGCTGATCACCGTGATCTCGCTCGGTGTCGGGATCGGGTCGATGGCGGCGATCTTCGGGGTCGCGAACACCTTCCTGACCGGCGGCAGCGCAGGGCTGACCGATCCGCAGTCGATCATCGCGATCGGGACGACGCGGGATGACGGTACCGAGATTTCCACAAACTCGTATCCCGACTATCTGGACGTCCTGTCGACACTCGACGGACTCGAAGACGCCAGCGCCGTGAACACGCGGATTCTCTCGTATGGCGAGGGTGACGCAGTCCGACCGCTCATGGCGGACGAGGTCACGGGGAACCACTTCGCGGTGATGGGCATCCAGCCGGTTATCGGACGCGCGCTCCTGCCCGAGGAGAGCGACGTCGGTGCAGGCGCCCGAGTCGTCATGATCGGGCACGATCTCTGGCAGGCGGACTTCGCAGGAAGCACCACGGCACTCGGCTCTACGCTGCGCATCAACGGGTACGAGCATACGATCGTCGGCGTCGTGCCGGATGGGGTGTTGAGTCGAGGCATGCCGATCGAGCCGGACGTGTGGGTTCCGCTCGGCAGCATCGGGAACGAGTCAGTGCGCGATCGGAACGTCCGGGAGGCTCGCGACACGCGAAACTTCCGCGTGTTGGCACGTCTGTCCGACGGTGTGACTGCCGAGACCGTCGCAACCCAGCTCGACGTCCTCGCTTCTCGCCTGGTTGGTCAGTATCCGGACAGCTGGTTGGACGACTTCGACAATCCGAGAGCTTTCGGCGTCATGAGTGAGCGGGAAGCCAGGCTCGGTCGTGGCCTTCAGCTGGTCGTGGGAGGTGTCGCTGGCTTCTTCCTGGTGGCGGCCGGCCTCGTTCTCCTCATCGCGTGTGCAAACGTCACGACGCTCTTTCTGGCCAGAGCGAGTAACCGCCGGCAGGAGATGGCGGTCCGGGTGTCTCTCGGCGCCAGCCGTCGTCGCCTGGTCACGATGTTCCTTGCCGAGGGGCTCATCCCCGGGCTGGGTGCGGGTGTGGTCGGTCTCGGTGTCGCGTCGCTCATCAATCGCGCCATCAACAATGCGGTCTCGTCGATTCCGTTCGGGATTCCCGTCCGGGCCGGCTTCGAGGTGGACGGCTGGGTGATTGCCGCCGCGTTCCTGCTCTCGCTCGTCGCGAGCCTGATCTTCGGACTTCTCCCGGCGTTGGAAGGCTCGCGCCCCGACCTGGTGCGCGGGTTGAAGGGTGTGATCGGTGGCATCCCTTCCGGCCGACGCTTCGGGTTGCGCGGGGGGCTGGTCGTGACGCAGTGCGCTGCCTCGGTCGTCCTGCTCGTAGGGGCGTCCCTTTTCGCACGATCTCTGACCAATGCAGCAGAGCTCGATCTGGGCTGGGATCCTGATCGAATCTCGATCGCGACGAAGAAGCTGGACGCGGAAGGTCTCAGCGAAGACGAGGGTCGCCAGTACATCCGCGACCTCAAGGAGCGACTGGAGCAGAGCCCTGGTGTGGAGGTTGCTCATA
>JBDGVS010000078.1:0-11585 GCA_039585535.1 Gemmatimonadota bacterium
CGTCCGCTACGTATCACTCGGACGAATGGGTCACCGTGGAGGTCGTCGCAGACGGGGACGCGTCGATCATCCACATCGTGAACGGCGACACCGTGATCACCTATGCTCAGCCCGTGATCGGGGGTGGCGTGGTCAGCGGCTTCGACCCGGAGGCGAAGCCCGACTGCGCACCCCTGACCGGTGGCTACATCGCATTGCAGAGCGAGAGCCACCCGATCCAATTTCGCCAGGTGCTGCTGCAGAAGATTTCTCCCTCCGGGTAGCCCGACCATCTGATCACTGACCCGTCCGGTTCGCCTGCGCACGGTTCCGGTGGTCTATTGCCCGCTTCCAGTCGGCGATCGATCCCCGGGAGGGTGGCGGTGCGAAGGACCACAACGAGAGTCCGATGGTGGCGTGCGTCAGCCGTGCTGCTCTTCGGCACCTGGTACGCCTGGGGCTGCGGCGGAGACGGGACGAATGGTGCGCGCGACTCGGCGCTCGCAACGACGGGTGTGCCGGGTGGCCCGACCGGAACGCTCACGATCGCACGTCCGCAGGATGTCCGCGACATTAACCCGCTACGCCAGGCCAACAACGCGACATCCGAGGTCACCTACCAGATCCATGAAAGCCTGTTCGGACTGACTCCCGACCAGGAGCTGGTCGGCCTCCTGGCCACCGGCTGGGAGCTACTCGACGACTCCCTGACCTACCGCCTCCACCTGCGGGAGGGCGTCCGCTTCCACAGCGGGGAGCCGTTCAACGCCGAAGCCGTCGTCTGGAACTTCGAGAAACAGCTGAAGACCGAGCCTCTCGCGATCGGATCCGGCCTGGTCCCTCCGTACGCAGAGATTCAGGCAGTCGACGAACTCACGGTGGATGTCACGCTCGAAGAACGAAACGGTGTCTTTGCGAACATCCTGGCCGCTCCTCTGTTCATGATGGTAGACCCCTCCCGTTATGAGGAGTTGGGAGAGGAGTACAATAAGAATCCGAGTGGGACTGGACCGTTCCGTTTCGTGAGCTGGATGCCAGACCAGAGCGTCGTGCTGGAAGCGAACACCGACTACTGGGACCCGGACAACGGCCCAGCTGTCGCCCGGCTGGTCTTCGAAGTGATCCCAGAGGCGGCTGCGCGCATCATCGCGCTGCGAAACGGAGAGGTCGACATGATCTTCGGCCTCCCCGCCGAAGACGTCCCGACGCTGGAGTCGGACGACGACTTCACCGTGCTCAGCTACCCGAGCATGCGCGTCATGTACATCGGCCTGAATACGGCGGACCCGACCCTCTCGGACGTCCGCGTCCGACAGGCGCTCGGACACGCGATGGACCGAGACCAGGTGGTCCAGGTGATCGGTGCGAACGGGGTGCGCGCCGACGGGATCGGGATGCCCGGAGCTCTTGGCTTCGAACCGTCCGCGCGCGCATTCGACATGGCCGCAGCGGGCCGACTTCTCGATGCCGCCGGCTGGCGGATGGCAGGAGAGTACCGGGAGAAGGCCGGGCGACGACTCTCGGTTCGCATCATGACCGCGAATACACTGCCGGGCGAGACAGAATCGCTTCTGGTCATCCAGTCTCAATGGAAGAACGCGGGCATCGAGATGATCATCGAGCCGATCGAGAGCGGAGCGCGCTTCGCCCGCCTCACGGACGAGGCGCGCCGGCACCAGGCAGACCCGACCCAGGTACCGAGCTATCAGGCGTGGACCGCAGGCGAGGGCATCCGGACCGGTGAGATCGGCTACATCACGGAGCGCCCGAAGTGCGGTCAGGGCGAGCGCGGATGGGAGCGATACTGCGATCCGGCGTTCGATGAGGGCTTCGACCTGTCCCAGTCACCGGTATCCCTGGACGAGCGTCTCGAGGGGTATGCCGTGATCAACCAGGGCTTCTTCGAGAGTGCGATCCGCCTTCCCGTGTTCGTGGTACGCAGCAACAAGGCGATGGCTCGACACGTGCAGGGCTTCGTTCCGAATCCGAATGACGCCCTCGACCTCAGGGGTGTCAGGGTCGGTGGTTAACCGTCGCCCTTCGGGGCACCCCTAGTGCTCCGCTATCTGGCGCACCGCCTGCTTCAGGCGGTCCCCGTGATGTTCGGGGTGCTGGTGGTCACGTTCGCGGTCACCCGCTTCACGCCCGGGGACCCGGCCGAGATCATGGCCGGACTGGAAGCCACGCCGGAAGCGGTCGCGGGCATCCGCGCCGAACTCGGGTTGGACAAACCGATCGTCACACAGTTCGTGATCTACCTCGGGGCCGTGCTTCGCGTTGATCTGGGACGGTCGTACTTCCTGGGTCGGGACGTCACGGAACTCATTCGGGAGGCGCTACCTCGGACGGCGCTGCTCGCCCTCGTCGCCCTCGTCTTTACGGCGCTCGTCGGGATTCCAGCAGGCATACTCTCTGCGGTTCGCAGAGACAGCTGGGTGGACGGCGCAGCCAGAGGCGCAGCACTCGTGGGCGTATCGATCCCTCCGTTCTTCGCCGGGCTCCTCTCGATCCTGGTGTTCTCCTACTACGTGCGCTGGTTCCCGTCCTTCGGATCGGGCACATGGAAACACCTCGTACTCCCTGGCGTGACACTCGGCCTCTTCTCGACCGGCCTCGTAATGCGCCTCACCCGCTCGACGATCCTCGATGTGCTCAACGAGGACTACATCCGGACCGCTCGGGCCAAGGGCCTCTCCGAGCGATCGACGTTGTACGTCCACGCGCTGCGCAACGCGGCGATCCCGGTCGTGACGATCCTGGCGCTCCAGCTCGGGGGCCTTCTGTCGGGCACCGTTCTCACTGAAACCGTCTTCAGCTACCCGGGCATCGGCCGACTTCTGGCGCGAAGCATCTTCGAACGGGACTACCCGGTCGTTCAGGGGCTCATCCTGCTCATATCGATGACGTACGTTGCGGTCAACGTGCTGGCTGACCTCGCGGCTTCGTTCATCGATCCGCGTATCCGATACGAATGAGGCTCTCCACTGATCACCCGGCCCTGCGAGAGCACTCCTCTACCTCTTTCTGGGTATCGCCGGACCGTGGCTCGCGCCCTACGACCCACTCGAGCTTGTCGCCTCTCCACGGCTCGGACCGAGCGCAGCACACTGGATGGGCACCGATGAAGTGGGGCGCGACACCTTCAGCCGCATCCTCGTGGGGACGCGCGCCGCAATCACCGTCGGCTTTGTTGCGATCGGGATCGGCCTGCTGATCGGAGGTGCGATAGGGACAGTCGCAGGCTTCTACGGATCGATCGTCGACTCCGTAGCGATGCGCTTCATGGACATCCTGCTCGCCTTCCCGGGCCTCCTGCTCGCACTCGCCGTGATCACCTTCCTTGGACCGGGGCTGGTCAACACCATGATCGCGATCGGCATCGGGGGGATCCCCGGCTACGCGCGCCTGGTGCGCAGCGAAGTGCTGGCCGTACGAAACCGGGAGCACGTGCTCGCCGCCCGAGCGATCGGTGCGAGCAACCTCCGGGTGATGGCGCGCCACGTCCTGCCGCTCACGATGTCGAGCGTACTGGTATACTCCACGGCACAGCTGGCTCGAGCGATTCTGACCGAAGCCGGCCTGAGCTTTCTCGGACTTGGGATTCAACCCCCGGATCCATCATGGGGCGCCATGATCGCAAGCGGCCAGCGATCGTTTCTGAGTGCCCCCGCCATGGGGATCTTCCCCGGGCTGGCCATCATGGGGATGGTCTTCACATTGAATCTTCTGGGGGACAGCATGCGCGACGCGCTGGACCCCCACCAACGAGGACGGAGATAGAGTATGGGTCGAGTCAGCTACGACTTGAGCGACGAGGTAGTCATTGTCACCGGAGCCGCACGCGGCGTCGGGCGCGCGATCGTTCGGCGTTTCGTCGACGCGGGAGCGAAGGTGCTCGCTGCCGACCGGGATGCCGACGGTCTGGCCGAGACGGTAGCCGCCTACGGTGACGAGGTCGTCGGAGTCGTTGCCGACATCAGCACCCAGGAGGGGACCGACGCGATCATCGGCGGCGCGGTCCAGCACTTCGGGCGACTGGACGTGTGTGTGAACAACGCCGCGGTCGCGCCGCACGCCTCACTCATGGAGGAGCGGGTCGAGGTCTGGGACACCGTCTATGGCGTGAACTGTCGGGGCTCCTTTCTCATGACTCAGGCAGCGGGCCGGGTGATGATCGACCAGGGAAACGGTGGTCGCATCATCAACTTCTCGTCGGGCGTGAGTAATCGAGGATCCGCAGGTGCGGCCGCGTACGCCTCGAGTCGAGCCGCGACTGAAGCGTTCACGCGCGTGGCGGCCATCGAGCTGGCTCCGTACGACATTCTGGTGAACACCGTCAGCCCGGGCCTGATCGATACGCAGCCCAAGCCGCTGCCGCCCGGAATGGCTGCCGGTCTGGCCAAGCGTATCCCGACGCTACCGCTCGCTCGCCCAGGAGAATCCGAAGAAGTGGCGAACCTGGTGATGTGGCTCGCTTCCGACGAATCGAGCTACGTGACAGGATCCGTCTACTGTGTCGACGGCGGCGCGGGAGTCGGCGTTCGCGCGAAGTCTGAGATCATCGACGAGGACATTCGGTACGACTGGGTGACGGGGACCAAGCGGTAAGACCGTCTCTTCTCCTGAACACAGAGACGATCGCTAGCTTGGACGTTCGTCTAGTCGCCCTGACCGGAGCCACCTATGCCGTCAACCGCCGCAGACCTCGTCGCCTTGTTGGACCTCGAGCCCATCGAGCTCGACATCTTCCGCGGGGACAACCGAAACATCGGTACCGGCCGAATCTTCGGGGGCCAGGTTCTGGCACAGGCGCTGGTCGCTGTCACGCGGACGGTCGAAGAGGATCGACCGCTGCACTCCATGCACGGCTACTTCATCCTGCCAGGAGATCTGGCGGTACCGGTCGTGTACTTCGTCGAGCGGCTGCGCGATGGCGGCTCCTTCTCGACGCGACGTGTTACGGGCATTCAACATGGGAAGGCGATTTTTTCCATGTCCTCGTCCTTCCATGCCCGGGAGGAGGGGATCGAACACCAGACCGAGATGCCGGACGTTCCGGACCCGGAGTCGCTCCGCCCGGAGTTGGACATCATTCGTGAGCGCGCGCACGAGATCCCCGAGCCCCACAGGAAGATCCTGACGCAGGATCGCCCGCTGGACTTCCGGCCAACCGATGGGAGTGACCCGTTCGATACGACGGTCAGGGAGCCGACGCGGAGCCACTGGGTGAAGGCGATCGGGCCGGTGGACGACAACCCGGTCCATCACCAGGCGCTCCTCGCGTACGCGTCCGACTACGGCCTGCTCGACGCCGCACTGCGGCCGCACGGCGTGAGTCTCCGTGATCCCAACATGATGGTGGCCAGTCTCGATCATTCGATCTGGTTCCATCGCCCGGTGCGCATGGATGACTGGATGCTCTACGTCGCCGAGAGCCCAGCCGCATGCGGAGCTCGAGGCTTCACGCGTGGGACCTTCTACACGCGCACCGGTGAGTTGATCGCTTCGGTGACACAGGAAGGTCTGGTCCGCCGCAAGCGCGGGACCTAGAGAGCTACCCCCAGCTACAAGTCTCCTGAGAGCGCAGCAGCTCGGGGCCGGCCTCGCGGACTTCTCCTTTCCTCGCCACGTTCCCGGCCATGAAAGACCTGCTCTTTGCGTTTCGAAACCTCCGGAGCAACCCGACCTTCTCCGCTGTCGCGATCCTGACGATCGCCCTGGGGATCGGCTCGGTGACGGCCATCTTCAGCGTAGTCGACGCCGTCTTGCTCCAGGGACTCCCGTACGAGGCTCCCGAGGAGTTGGTGCGCGTCTGGTCGACTAACGCCGAGCGCGGTGTCGAGCGGGGGTTCATGTCGCCGCCCGACATCGAAGACATTCAGGTGCGGAACCGCACGCTCGAGGACCTGGCTGCCTATTCGGAGGCCGAACTCGCCCTGATCGATCCGGACGGCGTGGCGGTGAAGGTGACCGGCACATGGGCCGGTGAGAACCTGTTCAGCGTGCTCGGAGTGTCTGCACGACTCGGACGCACGCTGACTACCGGGGACGGAGCGCCTGGAGCCCCTCAGGTCGTGGTCCTCGGCGACGACTTCTGGCGGAATCGCTTCGGAGCCGACCCCGGCATCATCGGTCAGACGCTGACCATTGAAGAAGGCCAGTACACGGTCGTGGGCGTCATGCCGCCGACCTTCGACTTCCCCGGAAGCTCCGGCCTCTGGCTGAATCGGCACCTCATGGCCTACCCGGGCCGGTACGCCCGCTGGATGGACGTCGTGGCCAGACTCGACGACGGGTCGACCCTCAACTCCGCGCGCGAAGACGTCGCACGCGTGGCTCGAGAGCTCGAGCAGGAGTACCCGCAGATCAATCGAGCATACGCGACCTCGATGGTTCCTCTGCACGAGGCCGTCGTCGGAGAGACGCGGGCTCCGCTCCTCATTTTGCTCGGGGCGACCGCGCTCCTCTTACTCGTGGCGTGCGCGAATGTGATCAACCTCCTCCTCGCTCGGATGGCAGACCGCGGGCAGGAGATCGCGCTGCGGACCGCGCTTGGAGCGGGCCGCCTACGTCTCGGCCGTCAGCTACTCACGGAGAGCTTCGTGCTGTCGACGGCGGGAGCCGTACTCGGAGTACTTTTTGCCTGGCTGGGCGTGACCGGACTGGTGGCCCTCGGTCCCGAGAACCTTCCCCGGCTCGACGAGGTCGGGCTCGACGGACGTGTGTTGCTGTTCGCCGTGTTCGCGACCGGCGCGACCGGAGTGCTCTTCGGAATGGCACCGCTCATTCGCCTCGCCCGCACGGATGTCCGCTCGGCCCTTTCCGATGGCTCACGGGGATCGACCGGAGGACGCGACCGGGGCCGTGCCCGAAACGCTCTCGTCGTCGCCCAGTTGGCGGCAGCGGTCATGCTCGTGGTAGGGGCCGGTCTGTTGTCTCGGAGTTTCCAGGAGTTGCTCGACACGGAACCGGGCTTCGACGCGGAAGGCGTGATGACGTTCCGCGTGGACCTCCCCAGCGGCGCTTATCGAGACCTCGAACGGGTGTCGGACTTCTACGGCGAGATCATCGAGGAGATGGCGGCTCTTCCGGGCGTGACCGCGGTCGCCGCCACGGCCACCCTGCCCTTCGATCGCGAAATCCCGTTCCTCGGTGACTTCTTCGTCGTAGACAGGGCCACGCCCGAACAGGGCGAGGAGCCCATCGCCCACTACCGTCAGGTGTCGCCCTCCTTCTTCTCCACGTTGGGGATCGACCTGGTGAGTGGGCGCGTCTTCGACCGCCTCGACGATCGAACATCGAAGGGCGTCGCCGTCGTCAATCAGACCCTCGTCGATCGGTACTTCCCGGGAGAGGATCCAATCGGCGCGGTGATCGGTGGCCTGCCGCCGCACGTGGCGTTGGGCGGCTTCTTCGCCGAGACCTTCGAGATCGTCGGCGTCGTGCAGGACGTGACGTACTTCGGTCTGGCCGAGCCACCGGAGCCTTCCCTCTACCTCCCGGTCGCGCAGGCCCCCTTCCGTCGGATGAGCTTCACCGTGCGCAGTGAAGGGGATCTCGCGATGCTGGTGTCCGGTGTTCGGAGTGCGATCCAGGTAACGGACCAGACCGTGCCGATCTCGCAGGTATCCACCCTGGAGCGAATACTCTCCGCTTCGGTAGCGCGAGAGAGGTTCACGATGCTCCTCCTCCTGCTCTTCGGGGGCGTGGCCTTGGTCCTCGCCTCCGTTGGCGTCTACGGAGTCATCTCCTACGGCATCTCCCAGCGGACGGCAGAGCTCGGGGTGCGGCTCGCCCTCGGCGCAGAGCCCGGAGACGTCCTCAAGCTGGTCCTGACGCAGGGCATCCGACTCGCAGTGGCTGGCGTGGCCCTCGGACTGGTGGGCGCAGCCCTCCTCAGCCGGGTCATCACGAGCCAACTGTACGGGGTCGGCGCAACAGACCCCTCCACCTATATCGCCGTCGCCGTGTCGCTCCTGGTCGTCGCGATGGTGGCTGCGTACATCCCGGCTCGGCGGACGGCCCGCCTGGACCCGGTTCTCGCCTTGCAGGGGGATGCGCGGCGGCCCTGATCGCGGCCGCCGAAACGCCGAGTCCCTACCGCGAGATCCGGGGAAAGACCGCGAACCAGACGTGCCTGATCCAGGCGAGCACCTGGAGTCGCACCGCTGTCACGAAGCTGAACCCCGACCCGTGAGCCATACAGCACGGAACGGTCAGCCTCGAGCCTGGATAGGCACGAGACGCCTCGATTCGGCAGCCACACCCGTAGCGCCATGCTCCCACTGTCATAACCCCTCCCTTCCTCATCCCCTGCACACCTATCCCTACGCATGTCGGGGCCAGGAGTGTCACCTCCCCCACAACCGATAGATGTCTCGAGCCCGCGCACCGAGCTATTCCGCCCCCGGGCCGCAGGCTAGCTTCGACCGGAACGATCCAGCCAAGCCTGTTCAGGGGACAACCGATGAAGCGCAGAGACTTTCTGACATCCTCAGCCGCCGCTGGTCTCGGCCTGGGCGCGGCTCACCTGCCCGTCGCAGGGGCAGAGTCGACCTCACAGCGGCAGCCGACGCCCCGCCAGATCCTGATCGCGGGTGGTGGTTTCGGGACGGCCTTCATCCGATACATGGCGGAACTCACGGGCAAAGAGCGACCCCGTCTATGCTACCTGCCGACCGCGTCGGCCGACCGTGAGTCGGGCAGCATTCGCTGGTACGAGAATTGCGCTCCGCTCGACGTGATCCCCTCCGTCCAGGAGAGCTTCATCAGCAGCTACCGCATGGACCGGAGCTGGGAAGACGTGCTCCTCTCCGTGGACGGGATCGTCGTGTCGGGCGGCAACACTCTGAACCAGCAGGCGATCTGGCGAGCCCAGGGCATCGACGAAATCCTGCGGGAAGCATGGGATCGAGGGATCGTCCTCGGCGGGGCGAGCGCCGGCTCACTGTGCTGGTTCGAAGAAGGCACGACCGACTCGAGGCCACAGGAGGTCGGGAAGATCGAGTGCCTCGGCTTCCTCCAGGGTAGTCATTCTCCGCACTACGACGCAGAGGCCGTCCGGCGTCCCACCTACCAGCGACTGATTGCTTCAGGCGAGCTCAAGCCCGGGTACGCCTGTGACAACGACGCCGGGATCTACTTCGTCGACAACGAGGTGAGTCGGGTCGTGAAGACGCGAGAAGAAGCCAGCGTCTTCTATGTGGCGATGGAAGGCGGGCAGATCGTCGAGACCGAACTGCCTGCCGAGATGATCGACTAGGGCGAGCCATTGGTAGGCTAGCCGGACTTCTTCACGAACTCCGTGAGGATCACGATCTGCTGCCCGTTGATCCGTCCCTCGATGTGGCCCTCGTTGTCCTGCACGAGTGAGATGCCTCGGACCGCCGTGCCGCGCTTGGCCGTGAAACTCGCCCCTTTGACGTTGAGATCCTTGATGAGGGTGACCGTATCACCCGCAGACAGGGGTGTCCCATTGCTGTCGCGGTGGACGAGCGCCCCTCCGAGGGCGTGGGTCGAGGAGCTGTCGTCTCCGGCTTCGGCCCAGATCCTGACATCGTCGGCGAGGTAGAGCATGTCGAGTGCGTCGGCGGCCCACCCTTCCGCCCTGACTCGTCGGAGCATCCGCCAGGCCATCACCTGCACTGCCGGCAGCTCGCTCCACATCGTGTCCACCAGAGATCTCCAATGCTCGACATCCAGCGGCTCGGACCGCTCCACCTGAGCCCTGCAGCGAGTACACAGGAGCACGGCTTGATCCGCCGTCCCATCCGGGGAAGGCGGGATCTGCCAGGCCTCGGTCTCGGACCGGGTACCGCACAGCTCGCAGAGGTCGGGGCTTCGACTTCTCAGCTCTTGCTCGATGCTCATCACGCTCCCGTCGCTAGCTGATAAGGCTGGCCCTAGTACAGCCGCTCTACGTCCAACTGGTTCACGAGCGACTCACCTGCTCGCCACCTCTCGAGATTGTCGCAGAACAGGTCGACGATCCGTCCGTTCTCCCGGTCGCTGGTGCTGCCCGAGTGAGGGCTGACGAGGACGTTGTCCATGGACCACAACGGGTTCTCCTGCGGTAGCGGCTCCACCGCAAACACGTCCAGATACGCGCCCCCGAGGTGGCCACTGTCGAGGGCCTCGATGAGTGCGGGCTCGTCGATCAGAGAGCCCCGGCCCACGTTGATCAGAGCCGCACCAGCGGGTAGCGCGGCGAGCTGGGTCGCCCCAATCATCTTCTCGGTCTCCGCCGTGTGCGGTGCGGCCAGAATCAGGAAATCGGCTCGCGGGAGGAGCCGCATGAGCTCAGAGGGCCCGTGGAGCTCGTCGGCGTGGAGCGTCTGCGGATCGACTCCCTCCGGCCGCCGTCGCACCCCGAGCACCGTGATCCCGAACGCCTTCGCGATACGCCCGATCTCCTGTCCGATCGAACCGTAGCCCACGACAAGAATCGTGCGGTCCTCCAAATCGCTCCCTGCGTAGCGCTCCCAATGTTTCACGCGCTGTGCGTGTATGGTCGGAAGGAGTCCACGCATGTGGCCGAGCATACTCATGAACGCGAACTCGGCCAGGGGCCGTGCGTGGACGCCGCTGGCGGTCGTGAACACGACTCCAGGCATCCGACTCGGGTACCCCATTCGATCGACGAACTGCCCGATTCCTGAGCTCGTGGCCTGGAGCCACCGGACGTTCGGCGCGAGTTCCGGCAGCTCCTCCCGATTCGTTCGATCGAAGTCGAAGAGGATCGTGGCCCGCCCGAGCAGCGACCTCCACCGCTCCTCGTCGGCGTCGGATCGCTCTCCGGCCTCACCCGTGTGGTCCGCGGCGTAACGTGGCGGTCGAAGGAGCGAGGGCTCATGGATCACTTCCGCCCAGGGCGCGGCGTCTCTGATGCGCTCGACCAGCTCTTCTTCGAGCCAGCTCGCGATCAGGATCACTTCTTCCGACATGTCGTATTCCCTACCGCTGCGAAATCGGACTTCCGATCTCCGTGGCATAAGCGCTTCGGAGCGACTCGTGATAGGCGTCGAGCAAACCGGAAAGGGTCTCGTGCTCTTCACGGACAGCTTCACGCAATTCGGGTTGTGTGAGGTAGTCGTAGAGCACCGAAGTCATCACCTCTGCGCTGACACGAAAGCCGTTGTGGCCGACCTCGTTGAAGGTGTCCTCGAGCATACCGCGTGTATGGTTCGCACCTCGCGAACTGAAGATGCTGACTCCAATTCCCGGGATATCCTTCGTCACGACACCGGTCTCTTCGTATCCCGACGGGCGACTCGGCTCCGGCGTGATATTCTCGGCGCCCAACGCCTCGGCATGAGCGAAGGAAAGCTCCTGCAGCGTGCCGAGAGAGATGCCATCCCGATACTCCCCGTACCGGTCGATCTGCACCTCCGTACCCGTGGCGAGTGCCGCCCCGCGCGCGGCGTCGTCCATCATCTTGTTGATGTGCTCGAGGTACACGGGATCGGGGTAACGGATGTAGTAGTCGACGACGGCGCGCTGCGGCACGACGTTCGGCGCCTCGCCACCTTCGGGGATCACACCCTGAATCGATGCCTCGGGGCGGAGGGTAGAGCGGAGTCCGTCGACCATCGAGTAGAAGTTGACCG
>JBDGVS010000079.1:0-11437 GCA_039585535.1 Gemmatimonadota bacterium
AGGCAGCCAGGAGTCGCGCGGCGAAGCGTTCGGTCCCGAGTTCCGCTTCGACCAACTCGCTCAACGGTGTCGACCTGCGCACCGCGATATCGGGGTCGAGGCCCGCGAGGATGCCACGCGCACTCGCGGCGACGAAGTCCGGGTCTCCGGCGGTCCGGAGCATCACTGTCACCAAACCCTCCGCTCGGACGTCATGTGGCGCATAAATGACGGGAACCGATGCGACTCCTGGGAGATGTACGTCCTCCACCACCCCGACCACCTGGCGCCAACCCTCGCCGTCGCCGGCCAGGGCGATGCGGGCGTCCAGCGCTTGCCTCCGACCCCGTCCGAGAAAGGCCTGGGCGAACGCTTCGTTCACGACCAGCGGCGCGGGTGACGCAGCCTCGTCACCTTCGCGAAGGGACCTCCCCTGCACGACCCCCTGCCCGAGCGCATAGAAGTACGCACCACGCACCAGGCGGAGGGCAGCTCGGTTCCGTGTGGTTGGCTGTCCGACCTCGTACCCCACACGGAAGTAGCTCTCTGTGCTCGGCGCGGCCAGCGGCGGGCCGCTTGCAGCCCCGACGCTCTCGATTCCAGGCATTTCGGCGAGTCTTGCGAGGTAGGCTTCCAGCGCGTCGGCGCTCTCACGAGAAGGGAGAGAGCCACCGGGGTGCACCACTTCGATGGCGAGGATGCCGTCGGGATCGAAGCCGAGATCGGCACCGCGAGCGTCACGGAGCGCCTGTACCCCGATGACAGCACCGGCCGACAGTGTGGTGGCAAGCGCTACCTGACCCGTGAGCAGAGCAGACGCCCAGCGTGCCGACGGTCCACGGCTCGATCCATCCGCGCTCCGCGTCGATGGAATACCGCCGATCCGACGAGTGCCGAAGGCGCTGGGGGCGACGCCGAACAGGAGCACCGCACCAAGGCCGAGGACTCCGTTGAAGCCGACCGCGACACGATCCAGACCTACTGGGAGAGAAATCGGAGCGGCCGCGGCAGCCGTAGCGAGGAAGAGCTCGATCAACCACCCGCTGACAAGGACCGCGAAGGCGGAGCCAAGGAGGGCGAGCACACCGGCCTCCAGCAGCAGGTGCGTGGTCAGGTCCCCCCGTTCCGCACCCACGGCTGCCCGCAGTTGAAGCTCGGCCCGGCGCGCCCGGCTCCGCGTCACGAGCAGGACCGCGACGTTGGCGCATGCAATCAGCAAGGCCACCCCTGTCGCGAGGAAGAGGGGCGCGAATGCCGCTCGCAGGCCGTCTCGTGTAACTCCCAGGGGCTCCACGACGAGCCGGGCGCCGGAATCGGTGTCTGGGTACGCCTCGCCGAGTCGCTGAAGTACTGCCTCCGCCCGCTCATGAACCACGGGCAGTGTCGTACCCGGCGCCAGTCGGCCGACTGCCTCGAGGGTCGGACAACCTCGACAGCGCTCGACCACCGGCCGAGACGCGGTCCAGGCTCGCGCGCCGGGAGCGAACGGGGCTACGAAGCCCTCTGGCATGACCCCCACGATGGTATGCGCCTCGCCGCCCAATGACAGAGCACGTCCGAGCACGGCAGGGTCCGCCCCCAGGCGCCCGGCCCACAGCGAGTGGCTGACAAGGACGGACGCGGAAGAGCCGGGGCGGTGCTCCTCCGGCAAGAAGGTTCGTCCCAGGGTGGGCTGCACCCGCAGCACTCGCGCAAACATGCCTTCGGTCACGGACGTGATCTCGATCACCTCGGCCGGCCCGGCACCGGCAACCGTTCTCTCCTCAGCCGACCAACCCGCGAGTCCGGAGAACAGTCCGGGTTCCGCGCGGAAGTCGAGTAGATCCGCAGCTGTGAGGCCTGCGCGAGAAGGCCCATCCCTGGCAGACAGGTCCAAGGCGACGGTGCTCAGCTCCTCGGCCTGTTCGAACGGAAACGGGCGCAGAACCAGAGCATCGAACAGCGAAAACGCGGCGGTGTTCGTCCCCATACCGAGGGCGAGTGTCGCAACCGCGAGCGCCGTGAAGCCAGGCGCGCGAGCAAGCCCGCGACAGGCCGCAGCAAGCTGTCCGATCACATCACCACCTCCCTGACATCACCACGTCCAATCCGCCCTTCCCAGCGCAAACGCAATGGGGGCGGCAGTCGCCGCAGCGGCCGCCACCCCCAAAGACCCGATCTTCTTCAACGCACCGTCACGAATCGCGACGTCGCGCCACCCTCAGGTGGCTACGTCGAAGCCCGCCTGCTCGAGCTCCTGCGCCTTGCGCGCATCATCCTCGCTGACGACCTGGCCGTCGAAGAGGTGGACGCTGCGATCGGCCATGTGCGCGTAGCGCGGATCGTGCGTCACCATGCAGATCGTCGCGCCCTCGGCATGCAGCTCCATCATCAGATCCATCACCGCGTTGCCGTTCTTCGAGTCCAGGTTACCCGTGGGCTCATCCGCCAGCAGAATCAACGGCTTGCCGACGATCGCACGCGCGACCGCCACACGCTGCTGCTGACCACCGGAGAGCTGGCTCGGATAGTGGCCCATACGGTGCGCCATGCCCACACGCTCCAGCGCCGCCTGAACTCGCTCTTTCCGCTCGCTGCCCGGCATCCCGCGGTACGTCAGCGGAAGCTCGACATTCTCGTACACCGTCAGGTCACCGATCAGGTTGAACGCCTGAAAGATGAACCCGATCGCCTGGTTCCGGATCTTCGCCCGCTGGCTCGCCGTCAGATTCTCCACCGGCGTGTTATCCAGCAGATACTTGCCCGCCGTCGGGCTATCCAGAAGTCCGAGAATCGACAGCAGCGTCGTCTTCCCACAACCGGACGGCCCCGCAATCGATACGAACTCTCCCGTCGCGACCGACAGGTTGATGTTCGACAACGCGTGCGTCGACCGACAGGTTGATGTTCGACAACGCGTGCGTTTCCACTTCTTCCGTGTAGAAAACCTTGCTCAGGCCCTCTAGATGGATGAGAGGATGCTCTCCTGACATCGTCCTGCCCCCCGTGATGGTCTACCGGTCGTTGCGGATTCGTTCCGCGTCGTTTGTATAGACGAGAGTCACCGTCGAATAGTTGCAGCGGGTCCGCGGAGCGACCTCCGCGGAGATCCACGAGCCCACTTCCATGACGTCGGCGATGCCCATCTCACCGAGGCCCAGCCCGGGAACAGGCACCGTAGCCGCGTCGCCCCGCACCGGACCCCGACGAACGGGAGCATCCGGCGACCACGCGTCAGCCCGTGCGGTCCCGGCGCCGCACGACGAAGCGCAGTCCGGACCAGTCCTGATCGATCGCGCAGACCTTATTATCTACCAGTCCGGTCGACAGGCCATGCGCACGGACATGGGACTCCCGAAGATCCGTGGCGAACGGAGAGCTCTGCTTCGGCCACGCAACCCACAGCCCGCCAGCCTGGTCGAGCCGAGCTCGCGCCTGCTCGAAGCGCCTGGATAGCTCTACCTCACTCCGGACGAACACGATCACCACGTCGTACGGACCACGGGCACGAAGGTCGGTCCGAATGCGCACACTGGGATCGAGCGTAGAAGCGAGCTCCTCCGGCAATCGTCGACCGCGTCCGGCCGCGCGGTCCAACACGGCGACCATCGCCCCCGGCGCAATCCCGAGCTTCTTGACCAGCGGTGTTCCTGAGTAGCCCACACTCACCGGGGTCCGACTCCATCCGCCGCATCCGCAAAGCGAGCGAGTGCCTCCACGATCCGCGCCCGTTCCTCCGGACGTAGTCGATCGAGTACTGCCGCGACCCGAGCCGGGTCTACCGGGGAAAGCTGGTTCCGCATGTGAGCACCCTGTTCGGTCAGGAGAACATTCATGACCCGGCGATCCGCCGGATCTCGTGAGCGCTGGATCAGCCCGATCGCCTCGAGTCGCTTCAGATTGAGGGACATGGTGGAGGCGGTGACGCCGAGAAAGTCCGCGAGTTCTGTCACCATGACCGGATCGTGAGCATCCAGCTGGGCGAGCGTTCGTGCCTGATTCTCGGTAAGTGAGATCCCGCTCTCATCGTCACGAACGCCACGCGCGCGGCAGACGTGCTCGATGCGGGGCAGCGCAGAGACAATCGTTGCGATCTCAGACATCTTGCACGGTATTTATTTTGATTCGTCAAATCAATCTTTTAATATCGACCCTCTGGCCTCGGGTACGTCGAGCCCTGTGGAGGTTCGCGAGCTCCATGGGGCAGGCCATGGAGCTCTCGAGGCTTCGCCCTGCCTCGACCAGATCATATAAGTCCGGGATGGAGAGCACCGCGACTGTGGTCACAACGGGGGGCCTGGCCAGCATTCTCAAGCCGAACTTCACGTCATGCAGCAACGGCATTGCCCGGCATCTACTCTGTCGGTCGATCTCGATGCGCAGCCGGTGATCAACCGCGCCGGTGGGTTCGCCTGCCCAGAAGCCCTACTTTGTTGGCAGAACCTCCGTTGCCCGCCTCCACCTGCCCCTGCCCATGTTCGAGTGGATCAATAGTCCGGAAGCATGGATCGCGCTCTTTACGCTCACGGTGCTCGAGATCGTCCTCGGCATCGACAACATCATCTTCGTGGCGATCCTCGCAGATCGAGTCAAAGAGAGTCAGCGAGCGCGCGCCCGGCGAGTGGGACTCACGATCGCGATCGGAACTCGCATCTTGTTGCTGTTCTCGATCGTCTGGATCATGCGTCTGACCGAGCCGCTCTTCTCGGCACTCGGACGTGAGGTCTCAGGGCGCGATCTGATTCTGATTGCGGGCGGAGTGTTCCTGTTGTTCAAGTCCACCCGCGAGATCCATCACAAACTCGAGGGCGACGACGAGGCTCGCTCGGCAGACGGACATTCGAGCTTCGCAGCTGTGATCGTCCAGATCGCTCTGCTCGACATCGTCTTCTCGCTGGATTCTGTGATCACCGCCGTCGGCTTGGCGGACCACCTGCCCGTCATGGTCATCGCGGTCCTGATCGCCGGCGCCTTCATGATTCTCTCGGCCGACGCGGTCAGTGGCTTCGTGAGCGACCACCCGACGGTGAAGGTGCTGGCTCTGTCGTTCCTGCTCTTGATCGGGATGTCACTCGTGGCCGAAGGCATGCACCAGCACATTCCCAAGGGCTACATCTACTTTGCGATGGGCTTCTCCGTCTTCGTCGAGATCATCAATATCCGAGCGAGTCGGAAAGGGACTCCGGTGCACCTGCACGGGCCCACCATGGAGGACACGGCCGGGCACCAGAGCAGCTGATGCCCAGCCGGCCCGCACGGGCGCGCGGCTAGAGGCCTCGCACTCCCGCCTCAGCGTCAGCCGAGACGTCGAAGAAGAGCCACATCCCCGTGGTCGTGTGACCCGGGATGTAGCAGACCATGGTGTAGTTGCCCGCTGCGTCGGCGACGAAAGTGATCGTCTCCGTCTCACCGGGCATGGTCGCGTCGATCATGGACTGCGCATTCTCGCTGATCGCACCCGCGAACACCGGGGTCGGAGCAGGAGGTGCCGCAAAGTTGCTGAGTTCGGCCGAGATGCCGACACTGTGCGGCATGTTCGGATCTTGATTCACGAGAGAGATGCTCACCGTGTATCCCTCTGGAACCGTGATCGCCAACTGACCACTCGTGAAGCCGTTGAAGTTCCAGTAGTTGTTGTCGGCTGTGGCGCCCGCCGTGACGGTCAACGCCACCGTTCGAGCATCGTGATCGACGGTGTACCACTCCGGCACTGTGAGTGGACCAGTCGGCGCTGTGGGACCGGCGGGCACCGCCGCCGGTGGTGTGGTGTCGGTAGAGTCGGCAGGAGGAGCATCTCCCCCACCGCATCCGGCGGCGATCATGGCGATCGCGGGTACGAGTCTGTATGCCTTCATCTTGTACGTCCCAGGCTGTTCAGTGATCAGGAGGAGAGATGGTTCAGCGAAATCGCACGTTCTTCGCCGCAGCCTGCACGGTCGCAGCAATCATCGCGTCATTCGGGCCGACCTCTCTCCACGCACAGACCGAGTACCCCTGGTCGGAGATCTCGTTTCTATCCGGATGCTGGTCCGGAACGATGGGCACGCTCGACATGCGCGAGCAGTGGACCGAGGCTGAAGCCGGAGTCATGCTCGGGACGACGCGCTACCTCCGAGACGGCTCTCTGGTGGACTTCGAGTTCGCGATGATCGGTGTCTTCGACGGACGCGTCGCGCTCCGGCCCTATCCAGGCGGCGAACGCTCTCCTCGCTCCTTTCCACTGGTGCGTTCCGGGGATGGAGAGCTGGTATTCGAGAATCTGGAGCACGACTTCCCGGTACGGATCATCTACGCACGGGAGGGGGCCGATGCACTCGCACCGCGAATCGAAGGACGTGATGGAGAGACCCGCGAGTGGAGCCTGACACGCGTACCCTGCCCCGGTTGAGCCTCTGCCGCTGACTTGCTGAACGCAAAAAGAGCCCGACTGCCCACGTGGGCAGTCGGGCTCTTTGCAAAGCTGGGATCCGGCCCCGAGGCTACTCGGCAACAACCCCCAAGACAGGGCCATCGAGCAGGAGGGCGCTCTCACCAGCGCGCATATCCTCCGCCATCCGACGGAACAGAGAGGCGATTCGAGAATCGCCCTGTTCTTCTTTGCGAATCGCCGCTCGCATAAGAAATCGGACCCTTTCGTCCACTCTCATCATCATCGTCATCATCCCTTTGCCAGACCGAACCCCACCCCCCCTCACGTCCCCACCCACATCGCTACCTACGCACGACCCCACCGCCCTGTTTCACCCTACAGAAAGTAAGACGTGGTCAGGTACCGTTTGGTTGCAGGACAGGCCCGGCTGGCAGACACCCGACCGATCGGCGGTCAGCGCTCCCAGCCAGTCCAACCAGGTCCACGCACCGGCCGGCCCGGCATCGCACCGGTATGACCGCCGTCGGTGACCACGGCCACGCCATTTACGAAGACGTGTTCGATCCCGGTCGAGAGTTGATGGGGTTCCTCGTACGTCGCGTGGTCCGAGACAGTCTCCGGATCGAAGACCACCACGTCGGCGAAGTACCCGGGCCTCAAAAATCCGCGTTCCCGGATGTTGAGCCGTGTCGCGACGGCAGAAGACATCTTTCGGACCGCGTCCTCCAGCGTCACGGCCGCCTCCTCCCGCACGTACTTGCCCAAGACGCGCGTGAACGTCCCGTATGCGCGAGGATGCGCCCGTCCCGTCGCGGTTTCGGGGTCGATACCGCCCGCGTCGGTTCCGAACTTCATCCAGGAGAGGCCCACCTGCATGGCGACGTTCTCCTCACTCATGAGGAAGTACATCGTGCCGACCCGCTGTCGCTCGTGAAGTACGAGATCCATGGCCGTGTCGATCCAATCCTTCCCCATGTCCTCGGCGACGTCCGAGAGCCACCAGCCACGGTACTTCCGGTGCTCCGGCAGGTTCAGCCCGAGGAGCATCGTCCCCTCAGGCGTCGCGAGCGAACAGAAGGGCTCCCACGGCTCCGTCTGCACCTCCATCTCAGCACGAATCCGGTCCCGCATTTCAGGGTCCGCGAGGTTGCTGAAGAGTAGCCCATCTGCGGAGGCCCACGGTGGGAAGCACGCGTCGAGACCGGTCCCCCCGGCGGTGTACGGATACATGTTCGCCTGAATGTCCACTCCGGCGGCACGGGCAGAGTCGATCTTCGCCACCGCGAGGGCCGCCTTGTGCCAGTTCCTCTGGCCACCGGCCTTCAGGTGGTAGATCTCGATCGGGACGCCGGCCTGCGTGCCGATCTCGATCGCCTCGTCGATCGCCTCGAGGTAGTAGTCGGCCTCCGAGCGCATATGAGTGATATACACGCCACCGAAGGGTGCCGCGGCCGCATTGATCGAGATCAACTCATCGGTGTTCGCGAAGTTGCCCGGCGGATAGACGAGAGCGGAGGCCACCCCGAAGGCACCGTCCCGCATCGACTGCCGAACGGCCTGCTGCATGAATCGACGTTCCGGACTGCCGGCCGCCCCCATCGCTCGTCCCATTCCCAGGATCCGGATGGTAGAGGCTCCGACGAAGGAGCCGAAGTTCACGCTCCCCCCGTGAGCCTCCATCGCATCCATCCATTCGCCGAACGTCTCGAACTGACTCACCCCGGCGGCGGACCCGGCGTTCTCCATCATCGTCGAATTGGACGGAGCGTTGGTGGTCGACTCACCCATGATCTCGGTGGTCACGCCCATCGTAACCTTGGAAACCACCCGCCCATCACCCGACCCGAGAAAGTTGAAACGGGAGTGACTCTGGATGTCGATGAAGCCGGGGGACACCACCGAGCCGGACGCATCGATCCGGGTACGAGCGGGGGCATCGGCGAGTCGCCCCGGGAGCGTGATGGCCACAATTCGGTCGCCTCTGATCGCCAGGTCACCCGGGTACCACCCGTTCCCGGTGCCATCGACGATGCGACCTCCCTCGATCACCACATCGTATGAGCCGTCGTCGTCGGTCGCGGGCGCAGGCCCGCCGGCCGGTGGTGGTGCCGCTGGCGAAGAACACGCTGCCAGGATTGCCGTGAGGCTGAGAGCAAAGAATCGACGCATGACAGGGGCCCCTGGGCGGTATTGGCGGTCAGCGACCAATACCCTCCGAGCCCTCACGTCGTCAACTACTCTTTTTCGAGATTCATCTCCGAGCGGAGCCGATCGAGGTACGACACCAACTGCTCGATTTCCTCAGGCTCGAGCGCTGACGCGAAGACGTCGTCGATCTCCTCAATCGGCTGGTCCAGCCGGTTGATGAGGGCCAACCCGTCCGAGGTGATGTTACACCACACTCGGCGCCGATCCTCGGTACAACGCCGGCGCGTCACCCAGCCCTTCTTTTCCATTCGGTCGATGAGACGAGTCACCCCAGGGGTGCGCTCGATCATGCGTTCCGCGACGGTGAGCGTCGGAAGCCCGGTCTCTCCAGATCCGCGCAGGATCCGCAGAACGTTGTATTGCTGCAGGGTCATCCCGGACGGTTCGAGCACGTCGCCAACGTGCCGCTTCGAGTCGTCAGCCGTGCGCAGGAGCGCCACATAGGCTTCCTGACTCTTCGTGGCGAAGGGCTTGGACTGCTTAATCTCGTGCTGGATCGACAGGCTTCGGTCCGCCTGGGCAACCGCCATCGGAAAGCTCCTCTTACAACGATTTACGGCAACTCAATTGAAGTTAGAAGCTCTTCGGTCCGTCGTCACCTCGTCTGGCTTCATCGGAGCTACATGCCGAGTTTGCGAGTCCTCTCCCCGGACCCCGGAGCACCGCCATGGCGATGCGCGCCAAGCCGTTCGCTTTCCTTCGCGTCGGCGATCGTTGGATCAACATGAGCATGGTCACCGACATCGAAGACCGGGGTAGCGAGCTCGTCGTGTTCGTAGCGGCGGACATGGCGCGTCTGGCGGGCCGCGGCGAACCCGAGGCCATTGATGTCGCCCGGCGATTCTCGGTGTCGGCACCCGACGAGATCGACAAACTGAAGCGCTGGTTGCTCCTCAACGACGAGGACTGACAACGAGCTAGGGCTCGCTGCGCTCCTTCACCTGGGGCTCGGTGAGCCCGTACAGCGGTGGCGTCGAGACCCCCAGGCGGCCGAGCACCTCGTAGAGCTGCCCCCTATGGTGGATCTCGTGCTCGAGCATGAGGCGGAGCCACTTCCAGACCCTCATCTCGACTCCCCCGGGCGTGGCGCAGCGCGCCTCCAGATCCTGGGCCGAAAGGCCGCTCAGAATCGCCACGGTCTCCGCGTGCATCCGGTCGAGATACGCCAGCACCTCCGACTTCCCGCTCGCCAGGTCAGAGCCATGCCCTGGATATCGCGAGGGTCTCAGCTGTGCGTTCTCGGCCCACATCCACCGCTCCGAGGACGCGATATGTCGGACCAGATCTCCCGGAGTGAATCGCCCTTCGATATCGGCCCACTCGATCCATTCGGGCGGGATGCACTCTGCGAGCGCCCGGGTGCGACGGCGCACACTCTCGAAGTGCCGAAGAAACTGGTCGATATCCGTCATCGGCCGCCGAAAAGGAGGGCAATTCCTACGATCCCGATGACCGCAAAGGCCACAGCCACCTTCATGGCGACCGCTGCGGAACGGGCGAGCAGCACGCCCCAGCCGACGCGTGCCGACGCATCGACGGACCGGGTCTCGAGGAAGGTGACCAGGGCAGCGCCGGCGAACGATCCTGCGAATGCCGTCACGATCGAACCGATGACCGGCACCGGCGTGCCCACGAAGAGACCGATCATCCCCCCGAGAACGGCTCCCCAAAAAGCGCGCCGGGATCCACCGAACGCTTTCCCGAAGCGAGCGAGAATCAGCACCTCGAGCCCCTCAGCCAGAAGTGTGGCGACCGCGACCCCAAGACCCACAGTCCAGGGGAGCTGACCGAACAAGGTCAGTCCGAGGGTCAGCGCAGCGATCAGCCAAAGGCCCGGCAACCCAAGCGGAATCAGCAAAACGCACCCGGCCATCACCAGTACGATCGGGATCGAAACAAGAAGACTCATAGAACAAACTACGTGATGACGGCCTCGCCTGGTTTCCGCTTTTCGCGTCTGGTGGGAGCCACTATCTTCACCGGCCTCTCAATCAACGTCCTCCACCGACATCCAATGAGTCTCGGGTCGACCCCGCTTTGTCCGGGCGCGCTGTGACATCCGGCGCCACCGGACGGAGAAGACGGACCTCTCCTCCGGATACGCTCGGCTGGCGCGAATGGGCCAGCCTCCCTGATCTGGGTATCGAGCGGATCAAGGTGAAGCTCGACACTGGTGCGCGGACGTCGTCGCTGCACGCCTTCGGTATCGAGCAGTTCGAGCGCGAAGGCACAGGCCTGGTCCGATTCCAGATCCATCCGAACCAGCGGTCTGCCAAGGGGTCGGTCACCGTTGAAGCACCGGTCATCGATGAGCGGTGGGTTCGTAACTCCGGAGGTCAGCGCGAACTCCGCCCCGTGATCGAGACCACGCTCGGCCTTGGCGATCGATCCTGGTCGATCGAACTCACCCTCACCCGACGAGACGAAATGGGTTTCCGCATGCTCCTGGGGCGCCAGGCGCTCCGAACTCGAGTCCTCGTGGATTCCGGCCGGTCGTACCGGGCCAGGCGTAGCTCATGAGAATCGGCATCCTCTCCCGGAAGGCGGCGCTCTACTCCACGACGCGACTGCGCGAAGCCGCGGAGGAACGAGGGCATACGGTCTCTGTGATCGACTTCCTGCGCTGCTCCATGGGGCTGCAGGGGAGAACCGGCTCCATCCTTTACCGGGGTGAGCAGGTCGACGTAGACGCGGTGATCCCCCGGATCGGAGCGTCCGTCACCTTCTACGGTACGGCCGTGGTCCGTCAGTTCGAGACGATGGGCGTCTACACTCTCGCCACTGCCGCAAGCATTGGGACGTCGCGCGACAAGCTGTGCGCCCATCAGATCCTCTCACGCGCCGGTGTCGGGCTCCCCGTCACCGCCTTCGCACGGTCGGTCAAGGACACGAGCAGCGTCA
>JBDGVS010000079.1:11494-14508 GCA_039585535.1 Gemmatimonadota bacterium
ACTTGGTCGGTGGAGCGCCGCTCGTCATCAAACTTCACGAGGGCACGCAGGGGAACGGGGTTGTTCTGGCCGAAACCAAGAAGGCGGCGGAGTCCGTGATCGAGGCGTTCCGGCAACTCGACGCCAACATCCTGGTTCAGGAGTTCGTGAAGGAGGCGAAGGGTAGTGACGTCCGCTGCCTCGTCGTCGGCGGCCGCGTAGTGGCGGCCATGCTGCGTCAGGCCGCACCCGGCGACTTCCGATCCAATCTCCACCGCGGGGGAACGGCGGAGGTGGCCAAGCTGACCCTGAAGGAACGCCGCACCGCGGTGAAAGCGGCCAAAGCGCTCGGACTCAACGTCGCGGGTGTCGACCTCCTCCGGTCAGATCGAGGCCCGGTGGTGCTAGAGGTGAATTCCTCCCCCGGACTCGAGGGGATCGAGAGGACCACCGGGGTCGACGTAGCGAGTGAGATCATCGAGTTCGTGGAGAACCACGCGGACGACGACCAGGAGTGAGCACGCTTCCCTTCGTGTTCGCCGGGCAGTCCGTGCCGCCGGCGACTCGCAGTCAGGTCGAGGTCCCCGTCGGCCGACTTCCCTCCGGCACCGAAATGCCGCTTCGCGTCGAGGTGCTGCACGGGGCCCGGCCGGGCCCGACGATCTTCCTCAGCGGCGCGATCCACGGTGATGAGATCGTCGGGGTCGAAATCATCCGCCAACTCCTCGAACGAGTCGACGAGCGAGCGATGAGCGGGACGCTCATCGCGCTGCCGGTGGTGAATGTCTTCGGCTTCGTGGCGGAGTCTCGGTACCTGCCGGATCGGCGTGACCTGAACCGCTCGTTTCCGGGCTCCGCACGTGGCCCGCTTGCCGGCCGGCTGGCCCGGATCTTCATCGACGAGGTGGTGAGCAAATCGGACTTCGGCATCGACTTCCATGCGGGCTCCGACGACCGGATCAATCTGCCCCAGATCAGGGGAAACCTCGACGATCCAGAGACGCGTCGACTGGCCTACGCGTTTTCGCCACCACTGGTCGTTCACTCGAAGACCATCAGCGGCTCCCTCCGGGAAGCTGCTCGAAAGCTCGGAAAGCGTGTCCTCCTGTTCGAAGGAGGAGAGCCTCGCCGATTCTCTCCTCGAGCGGTGGAAGCAGGGGTCGATGGAGCCCTGCGAACCCTCGCGGCGCTCGAGATGACGACCATCAACGACCCGAAGCCCACGACACCTCCCGCCGAATCCCGTTCGACCCGCTGGGTACGCGCGCCCCACGGAGGGATCTTCCGCCTGGGCGTGAAGCTCGGGTCGCGGGTGACGAAGGGTGACGTCCTCGGCATCATCAGTGGGCCAATGGGGAGGGAGGCTCACGAAGTTCGCGCTCGGATCTCGGGGATGATCATGGGACACGCCGTGAACCCTCTGGTGCACCAGGGAGATGGGCTCGTGCACATCGCGGAGACCGAGTGACTTCGCCGGGCAGGTGGAGGCGCATCGCGCTGACCCTCGCCATCTTGCCACCACTGCTTTCGTGCACCCAACCAGTCGACAGCCGCGGCTGGGAGTGTCTGGCGCCCGCCAATGCCGGAGGAGGTTGGGATCTCACGTGCAGAGCGGTAGGGCAGGTCCTGGAAGATCTCGATCTCGCCCCGGGGCTGGTTCGCACGACCAACCTTCCCGGAGCCGGTGGCGGCGTGGCGTACGCGCGCACCGTCGCGCAGCGATCGAGTGACCCGAATGTGCTCATCGCCGCCTCTCCTTCGACCGTGCTGCGGTTGGCCCAGCGCCAGTACGGCAGCCTCTCGGAGACGGACGTCCGATGGGCCGGGGCTCTGGGAGCCGAGTACGCCGTTCTCGCGGTGGCCGCGGACGCTCCGTGGCTGACCCTCGACGATCTGGTCGAGGCGCTGCGTCGTGACCCGAGCTCTGTCGTGGTCAGCGGGGGCTCCGCCGTGGCCGGACAGGACCACATGAAGGTCCTCCTTCTCGCCCAACGGACGGGGATCGACCCGCTCCGGATCCGTTACGTGCCCTTCGACGGCGGTGGAGAGGCGATGACCGCGCTCCTGGGCGGATTCGTGCAGCTCTTTGCGGGCGAGGCGTCGGAGGTGGAAGGGCAGGTCGCGGCCGGCCGTCTCCGGGTGCTCACGGTACTCGCTCCGGAACGCCTGGAGGGGCCACTGTCCAACGTGCCGACGGCGCTGGAGTCCGGCATCGATCTGACGTGGGTGACGTGGCGTGGCTTCTACGTGCCGAAGGACATCAGTGACGACGCCTATCAACGGTGGGTCGAGGTGCTCCGCGAAGTCGGAACCTCCGACGCATGGGCCGAAGCCCGGCGTACGCATGGCCTTCAACCGTTCTTCATGGTCGGGGACGAATTCGCGCGATTCGTCGAACAGCAGGTGGCGGACTTTCGCATGATGTCCCGCGAAATCGGGTTGATCGAGTGACTGTGCGAGAGGGAGCCGCCGACCGCGTAGCCGGGGTCACCCTGACGCTCGCTGGAATCGCCGTCGGACTCGAGGCGACGACGTTCGACGTGGCATTTCTGACAGATCCGGTCGGACCGAAGGCCCTCCCTCTCGTCGTCGCCGCCACGCTCACCTTAGCGGGCGTACGCACGCTGGTACGTCCGCGCGCCTCGGTCGAGCTCCCACCGCCCGAGACGTTGCTGCGCATGGGCGGGGCGATGATGGCCTTCCTCGCCTACGCCGCCGCTCTCCCGTGGATCGGCTTCTTCCTCTCGACCACACTCGTCGTCACAGCGCTCGCCCGGCTCTATCGCGGACCGTGGAAGGGTGGCCTCACCGCGGGCCTCGTGCTCTCCGCGGCCCTCTGGCTCCTGTTCGTCGGACTCCTCTCCCTGCCCCTTCCCGTGGGGGAGCTGTGGATTCTCTAACGCAGCTCATGCACGGCTTCGGCATCGCGCTGCAGCCGTTGAACCTGGGCCTGGCTCTCGGTGGTGTGGCCACAGGAACCTTCGTGGGGATGCTGCCGGGCATCGGCCCGATCAACGCGATCGCCATCCTGCTCC